>NZ_JBHMQU010000070.1:0-2003 GCF_042435015.1 Paracoccus panacisoli
ACCCGCGCCAACAGGCGTAAACACAAACCCGGCTCCGGTCGCCGTTGGATGAAAGTTCAGTGGCAGGTCACTCCGCCGACGGCTCACCGTTGTGTGACGACAGGAGTTCGCTCTTGAACCTCAAGTCACTGGAGGCTTTAGGGAGGACGCAAGAAGAGGAGTGACGGATCGGATGCGATTGACACGGCTGCAAAAAAGCCTCTGGGCGGCGGCGGGTATTGCCATGCTGGGCTACGGGACGATGTTTCTGATTGCAGACCGTTTGCCCGCGCCGGTGGTCGAGGCCCCGTTCCGTCCCACCTTCGCACTCCCCGACGCCGAAGGGCGCCTGCGGACCCCGACGGAATTCGGGGGGAAACACATTCTGGTTTTCTTCGGGTTCACCAATTGCCCCGACGTCTGCCCCACGACGCTGGCCGATGTCGCTCAGGTCATGGACGATCTGGGCGACGAGGCCACGCAAGTGCAGCCGCTCTTCATATCCATCGACCCCGAGCGCGACCGCAGGCTGGGTATTGCCGAATTCACCGCTGCCTTCCATCCCACCATCCTCGGGCTTGCCGGGGATGCGAACCAGACCCGGGCTGCGGCGGACAGCTTCCGCATTCACTACGCGCGCGAAGACGATGCCGCCGCGCCCGACGGCTATTCCATGTCGCACAGCCCCGCGCTTTACCTCATCGGGCCGGAGGGGGACTGGCTGCGTCAGTTCACCTATGGCACGCCCGCCGCCGACATCCTTGCCGACCTCCAGAACCGCCTCTAGGAACATCACCATGAAGCTCCCTGTTATTGCCGTTTTTGCCTTCGGCCTTTCCGCCGGCCTCGCCCAAGCAGAACCCGTCCGGCAGGGCAACCTTGAGATCGACGCGGCCTGGGCACGCGCCTCGATCGGTACCTCGCGGCCGGGCGCCGCCTACTTCACCGTCCGCAACTTCGGCGACGAGGGCGATCGCCTGATCGGCCTGTCCTCGCCGGTCTCGACCATGACCATGCTGCACGAGACCACCCTTTCCGAGGGCATCTCCCGGATGGCCCATGTGGAGGCGGCCGAGATCCCCGCGAGCGGCGAACTCACACTCGAGCCGGGCGGGATGCACGTCATGCTGATGGAACTGGCCACACCTCTCCGGGAGGGTGCCACCTTCCCGCTGACGCTCGCCTTCGAGGCCGCGGGCGAGGTCACGGTGGAGGTGCATGTGTTCGGACCGGGCGCCACGGGACCTGCGGAATGAGCCTCTCGCGCCGGCTCCTTCTCGGCGCGGGCGCGGTCACGGCACTCGGCGCCGGCGCGCTGGGTCTGGGCTGGTGGCAAGTGGACGGGCCCGGCGCGGCGCAGCCGGCGAGCCCTACCCGCAACCTGCCTCGACCGCTGGGCGAAATGGACGTCACGCTCACGGACCATCGGGGCCGTCGGGTGACGATCTCGGACTGGGTCGGCAGGCCGAGCCTGGTTTTCTTCGGCTTCACCTGGTGCCCCGACGTCTGCCCCACCACGCTCTCGGACATCTCGCTCTGGCTGGAGGAGCTGGGGCCAGACGCCGACCGCCTCAACGTGGCTCTGATCTCTGTGGACCCCGAGCGTGACACGCCGGAGGTTCTTGCGGACTACCTCGGCTATTTCGATCCGCGCATCGTCGGTGTGACCGGAGAGCCAGGCGAGGTCGCCCGCATTCTTGGCGACTTCCGCGCGAAGGCAGAGCGCATCGAGGACGTAAACGGTGACTACACCATGAATCATACTGCCGGTGTGTTCCTGTTCCGGGCCGACGGAAGCTTTGGCAGCATCATCGACTTTCACGAGGACCGAAGGTTCGCCGTTCCCAAGATCCGGCGGGCCATGAAAAAGGAGCAACCATGATTGATCGTATTCGACGCTTCACGCAGGGCGTAGCGGTCCTGCTGACGACGACCTCGGCCGCCATGGCCGCCGATCGCGGAACGGGCAGTGTCCCGGGTGGTGGTGTAGGAGGCCGCGCGCGGAGCCTTCGGCGTAGCGCAGC
>NZ_JBHMQU010000071.1:0-55575 GCF_042435015.1 Paracoccus panacisoli
CGTCCGTCCTCTCGTTGGGCCGGACTCTAGTCACAGATGGAGGAAAAAGCCCGTGGCAGGTCAGGAGCAGAACGCTGCGCAGAAAGCTCATGTTCACGGCGACGATTGTGTCAGCGACAAGCGCGCGGATTGCGCCCGGCAAAAGCCGGTGTGCCGGATCTCGCCATGATCCGACGCCGGGGAATGGTCCGGGTCACACCTTGATCAGCGCCGCCGTCGCGTACATGAAGGCGAGCCCGCCAAGAAATCCGCCAAGAACGGCGGGGGAAAACAGTGCCGCTTGCCGGTCGCTGTTCTGACGCATCAGGTAGGCGCTGACCTCGACCATGACCTGCAGGATCGCACCGGCCCCGACCGCCAGCGCCAAGGCCGACCATTGCGGCGCATAGGCCAGACTGCCCGTCCACATTCCCAGCACGGCCGGGCCGCCAGCCAGAAGCGTCAGGGCTGCGAAGGTCCAGAGCGGCGGTCGAATCCGCAGCATCGGCGCTGCAATGCCGATCCCCTCAGTCACATTGTGCAGCGCAAAGCCGAGGACGAGGAACGTGCCAAGCCCCGCCGATCCGGCGGCAAAG
The DNA here is from genome assembly GCF_042435015.1 of Paracoccus panacisoli. NCBI lineage: Bacteria > Pseudomonadati > Pseudomonadota > Alphaproteobacteria > Rhodobacterales > Paracoccaceae > Paracoccus > Paracoccus panacisoli. Next base: position 576 of record NZ_JBHMQU010000071.1, read on the forward strand.
GCGCCCCCGATCGCCAGCCCCTCGCCAAAGTTGTGCAACCCGATCCCGAGGGCGATGTAGAAGGCGAGCGCCAGACCCTCCGGTTGGCCGCGCCAGCGTCCGATCGCCATCAGCAGCAGAAAGCATGCCAAGGCCGTCAGCCAGACCATGGCCGAGCCTTGGAACAATGCGGCGGCTCCGGCTGAAAGCTCCAGCGCCTCTAAGGTCATGTCGATGAGCAGGAAGGCCAGCAGCCCGACGGTCAGCGCGAGCAGGAAGTTCATCCCGGTCCGCCCGACACCGCGCATCGCCGGATAGAACATCAGGCCGAGCGCCACGGGCAACAGGCCGACAATCGCCCCGACCAGCGCCTGAATGCGCAGCTGGCCCGCCGTGGCCTTCGGCGTCGGCACGGCTACGGCGATTTCATGTTCAAACGCCGTGCCGGTGTTGGACAGCAGCGCCACACGATGCGCCTCACCCAGCACCCATGGGTAAGGGATGCGAACCCAGACGGCAGTGCCACGCGCGACGGCCCCCGGAGGGGCCTGCGTGAACGTCCAATAGGCATCGTCGACGGCAACCTGCGCAATCTGCATGGCCTCTGAACCGCCCGCGCGCACCAGAATCTGGATGCCGGTCTCGTCCAGAATCGTCCGCTCCACCGTCAGCGCCTCGACCGGAGGCGCGCCATTGTTGAAACTGCGGAGGGGATCGAGCGACGCGATCCAGACGAAGGCGCCAAGCATGACCGCCAGCGGCACAAACAGAAGCAGCAGCCGGATCATTGCGGGGCGGGTGGGTTGGCTCTGGTCGCTCATGCTTCTGGCCCCCGAACGTCGAACATCCCGACCCAACCAAGCTCGGTGAATTCGGACTGGTGGGCGTGGAACATGTACATGCCGTCCTCGTGCTCGGCGAAGCTGAACTCGAGGATCCCGCGCTGCGCCTGACACTGCATGATCAGATCGACCGTGCGCAGCGTCGGCGTCAGGGTGGTGCCGGTATCGTAGTAGTCAAAGAAATTCGCATGCAGGTGCAACGAGTTGATCGGGTCGAACTCGGTCACGTTCACCAGATAGATGCGCACAGGCCGCGACTTGTCGATGCGGATCGGCGCGTTCATGTAGGCCTGGCCCACGGTGTTGACCGCGTAAATCTCGTTTGCTCCGTCGAAGTTGGTGTCGAAGGCGTTCATCACCATCGCCAGTTCCTGCCATCGAGCATTCTCGGGGCTGCCGAGCACGCGCGAGGCTGCCACGGCCGCATTCTCGGGGTGCCGGGCGGGATCGGGGTCAATCACGAACAGGCCATACATGCCCTTGTGAATGTGCCGCTTCAGCGGCAGGGCGTGGCAATGATAGAGGTGGCATCCGAACGGCTTGGCGTCGAACTCGTAGATGAACTCTTCGCCGGGACCAATCAAACCGGCACCAGGAACGCCGTCCATTCGCGCCGAATGGATGCCGTGGAAGTGCATCGAATGCGGGTGCGATCCATAGTTGCGGAAGATGATCCGCAACCGCTCGCCTTCCTTCGCCCTCAGTGCCGGTCCGGGCACGCGGTCATTGAAGGTCCAGGCCGGAAAGAAGATGCCGGGCGCGATCTCGATCTCCCGGTCGATGGCAGCGACTTCGAAGGTGCGCAGCGTTCGGCCATCGGGCAAAAGATCGGTCAGGCCCGTTTCCCACTCCGTCAGCATGGTTGTCGGGTCGAAGCCGTTCCGGTCGTGATCGACCACACCGACCGTTGTCATGTTGCCATGCGCCATGCCGGGCATGGGTGCTGCATAGGGGTCGGTCGGCATGGCGGACATGTCGTGGCCCGCCATCGGGTCTGGCGCGGCCTGGGACCGCGCGACACCCGCTATGATGGCGGCGCCACTCGCGGCGGCCAGTCCACCGACCAGCAACGCGCGTCGGGACGTGTCAACCGACCCTGCGTTGCCGTCAGGCGGAGCGATGGACCGGGACGCCTCCAATTCGGACGGCGCATCGCGCGCTTGCTTCCGGACATTGGCAGTCATGGGGAAGGCTTTCCCTGTGGGCAGCACGCCAAAGCCTCGGCGCGACAAGTTAGACAAGGCTAATAATCATCCCTGTGGCTTTACGTGTCAATCCGGTTCGTGCGAGACTGGAAGGATGATGGCTGATGACCACACTGAAGCAGAAGCTCTCGAGCCCGAGGCGCGCCCCGCCGACCCACGCGCGGAGGCGTTCCAAGGGGTGCGAGAGGCGCGGCGCAACGAATTGGCGGAAGACTACGTCGAACTGATCGCGGAACTGATCCACGAACACGGCGAGGCACGGCCGGTCGATATCGCGACCAAGATGGGTGTCACGGCGCCCACCGTCGCCAAGACACTCGGCCGTCTGGCCCGGGACGGCCTGATCACCCGCGCCAAGTACCGCTCGGTCTTTCTGACGGAAGAGGGCCGGGCGCTGGCCCGGGAATGCCAACAGCGGCACGAGATCGTGTTGCGGTTCCTGCTCAGTCTTGGTCTTGATCCCGAGACAGCCGAGCGCGATGCCGAAGGGATCGAGCATCACGTGAGCGAGCGAACGCTCGCCTTGTTCGCGGCCTTTGCCGACCGTTCCTGAGCCTTCCGTTCAGGCATTCTCCACGGCAGATCGCACAGCGGCGACAAGGCTTTCCGCGCTGAAGTTTTCCAGTCGCGTGCCGTTCAGAAAGAACGTCGGCGTCTGGCCGACGCCGAGGGCTTCAACATCGGCCATGTCCTGATTGAGGATGCCGGTGATCCCCGGAAACAGCCTGTCGCTTTCGGCCCGCTCGAGGTCGAGGCCAGCAGCTCCCGCGACCTGCCAGGCCACGTCCAGTCTCGGCATGCCATGCACTGCCCACTGGGGTTGCCGCTCCAGCAGCGCATCAAGCACCGGTTCGAGCTTGTCCTGCATCCGCGCGGTTTCGAGGATGCGCACCGCTTCGTCCGAGCCTTCGTGGAACACCGTGTAGCGCAGCACGACCCGGACCTGCTTCGGGAACTGCCGCCGGATTTCCTGCACCACCGGATGATAGGCTCGGCAGGCTTCGCAGGAGGGGTCGAAGAACTCGACCAAGGTAACCGGAGCATCCTCGGGGCCGAAGCTGGGGGAATGGGCGCGGATCAGAAGGGATGGATCCACCGCGGGGGTGGCGGCAGCGAGCGCTTCGGCCTCGGCCTGACGCTGGCGGTTCAGGATGGACGCACCGCCGCCGAATGCGACAAGCCCAAGAGCCGGAGCCCCGATCAAGAGAGTGCGGCGGTTCATATGCGGTTTCCTTTGGGCAAGATGAGACAGGCAAGGATCGCGGCAAAGGCTGCCAGCGACAGGTAGGGAATAGGCAGGCCCAGAATGATCTGCGCCGGACCAGAGCAGGACGGGCCATCCTTGGTGCAGGGTGCGATGTCCTGCGGGATTAGCCCCATGTAAAGCCCGGAACGCCAGGCGGCCAGCGCCAGACCCGCCAGCGCCAGCGGCAGGGCGTATGGGCGGGCCATGCCGTCGCTTCGCCACAGCGACAGGCCAAGGATCGGCACCAGCGGGAACATGGCGATGCGCTGATACCAGCAGAGCGTGCAGGGCGTCTGTCCCAGCACCTCGCCGATGAAGAGCGCGCCAAGTGTTGCCGCCAGCGCGATCAGGAATGCGGCCGTAAGGTGCAAGTCGTCGTGGGACAGGCTCTGTACGTCAGTGTTGGTCAAGAACAGGCTCCTTGCGACGGCGTGCGGGAAGAGAGGCTGCGAGGATGCACACCGCGCCAAGCGTGATGGCAATATCCGCGACGTTGAACGTGGGCCAATGCCAGTCGCGCCAATAGAGGTCGAGGAAGTCGGTCACGGCGCCCTGCCGCAGCCGGTCGATGATGTTGCCAAGCGCACCGCCAACGACCAGCGCAAGACCGGCCCGCTCGAACGGGCGCGGCGCCCGGACTGCCATGACGGCGAAGATCAGGGTCAGAAATCCTGTCAGGGCCGCCATCAGCAGTGGCTTGCCCGCCATTACGTCCGACAGCATGCCGAAGCTCGATCCCTCGTTGAAGCCGAGCGTCAGGCTGAAGCCGGGAAGAACGGGAACCGTCTCGTCGCGAGAGAGCAGCGCCAGCGCCGCCGCCTTCGTCAGTTGATCGGCCAGCGTGGTGATACCGATCAGGGCAACGATCAGCCGGGTGCTCATTTGACGCTCCTGCGGCGCAAGCCGATCCAGCGCGGGACTGAAGCCGCGTAGCGCTCATACTCCGCGCCAAGGGACTGGCGCAGGACAGCTTCCTCGGACCGGATCTGCAAGGAGGCCGATCCGAGGAAGAGCAGCGGCGCAAGGATCGTCGGGAGTGAAGCGATTGCGAAGCCGACGCCCGCAAGCAGCGCGAACTGCCCGAGGAAGGTCGGATTGCGGCTGAACCGGTAAAGCCCGCCCGAGACGAGATCGCCCGTGGCATCGCTTGCGACCCCGACGCGCCACGATGTGCCCATCGACATCTGCGCGGCAAAAGCCACCATCGCGCCGACCCCGGCGAGGAACACGCCAACCGCACCAAGCGCAGCCACCTCTCCCTCGGTCCAGAGCGGGTCGGCCTTGTGCAGGATCGGCCAGGCCAGCCAGAAGAGTGGCCCGAACAAGGCGACGACGAAGGCCGCACGAAAGCCGAAGGCCGCCCAGCGGTCGCGTCCGGACGCCCGCCCGAAAAGCCAGACAGAGCGGCCAGATGCATCTGCCGCGATGGCGATGCCCCAGAGGAACAGCGCCAGATAGCCGAAGATCAGGACCAGGACGGCCCAGCCAAAGCCGGAGATCATGCGTCATGCCTCGCGTTCGGGCTTGAAAGCGAGAAGCCGCAGCGCATTGAGCGTGACCAGCACCGTTGCGCCGGTATCGGCGAGGATGGCAATCCAGAGCCCGGTGATCCCGAGGATGGTCGTCACCAGAAACACCGCCTTGAGGCCGAGCGCGATCGCCACGTTCTGCCGGACGTTGGCCATTGCCGCACGGGCGAGCCGGATCATCGCCGGGATATCGATCACCCGGTCGCGAAGGATCGCCGCATCGGCGGTTTCCAAGGCCACGTCGGTTCCTGACCCCATAGCCACGCCGACATCCGCCTGTTTCAGCGCGGGGGCGTCGTTGATCCCGTCGCCGATCATCATCACGCCACCGTGCTCGCTCATGTCGCGGATCGCCGTGAGCTTGTCCTCGGGCATCATGTCGGCCTGGAACTCCATGCCGAGGCCCCCGGCAATGGCAGCGGCCGTGCGCGGATTGTCTCCGGTCAGGATGACCGGGGCGACACCCATGTCCTTGAGCTGCCGGACCGCCTCGGCCGCGTCCTTGCGGGGTTCGTCGCGCATGGCGATCAGGCCGAGCGGGGTCTTTTCACGGAACACCGCAACGGCGGTCTTGCCCTCTTCTTCGAAGACGGTGGCCTGGCGCAGGCCAGGATCGTCGAGGCCGCCGTTCTCCATCGCATGGCGGGGGGAGGTCACCCAGGCCGCTGCGTCCCCGACTGTCGCGATCACGCCCTTGCCCATCAGCGCCCTGGCATCGCGCGACGGCAGGGCTGCAACGCCCGCTTCCGTGGCCTTGTTCAGGATGGCGATGGCCAGCGGATGGCTGGATCCGGTCTCGACGCCCGCCGCCACGGCCAGAAGCTCGGCCTCGGTGGTGGCGCCGAAGGTCACGATATCGGTAACCATCGGCCGCCCGTGGGTCAGGGTGCCGGTCTTGTCGAAGGCGATGCGGCTGACCTTCGAGGCCGCCTCGATCACCGCGCCACCCTTCATCAGCAAGCCGCGCCGCGCGCCGGTGGATAGCGCCGAGGCGATTGAGGCCGGAACCGAGATGACCAGCGCGCAGGGGCAGCCGATCAGCAGAAGCGCAAGGCCACGATAAATCCAGGTATCCCAAGGCTGAGCGAAGGCCAGCGGCGGCACCAGCACGACCAGCGCCGCCACGGTGACGATGGCGGGCATGTACCAGCGGCTGAAGCGGTCGATGAAGCGTTCGGTCGGCGCGCGGGCCTCCTCGGCTTCTTCGACCAGACGGATGATGCGGGCGATGGTGTTGTCCTCGGCCGCCTTCGTGACCATTACGCGCAGCACGGCCTCGGTGTTGATCGACCCGGCAAAGACCGGATCGCCCGGCCCCCGCGTTTTCGGCATGCTCTCGCCGGTGACCGGGCTTTCGTCGATGCCGGATGTGCCCTTGGCGATCTCGCCATCCGCCGGGACGCGGTCGCCGGGGCGGACGAGCACGAACTGCCCGACCCGCAGGCTGGCGGCCGGAACCTCTTTCGTGACGCCATTCAGTTCAAGAAATGCGGTCTTCGGCACCAGATTGGCCAGAGCCCGAATGCCGTCCCGGGCCTTGCCCGCCGCGACACCTTCCAGAACCTCGCCGACCGCGAACAGGAACACGACCAGTGCCGCCTCCTCGGCCGCGTCGATGAAAAGGGCGCCGATGGCAGCCACGGTCATCAGGCTTTCGATGGTGAACGGTTGGCCCAGCCGCAGGGCGGCAAAGGCGCGTTGCGCCACCGGTGCCACGCCGATCAGGCAGGCGGCGACAAAGGCCCACTTGCCGAACTGAGGCGCCAGCAACTCTATGCCCCAGGCCACCGCCAGTAGGAGAGCGGTAAAGATGACGAGCTTGCCCTTGCCCGTCTGATACCAGCGCTTGCCGCGGTCTGCCGGGTCGTCATGGACATGGCTGGGGCTGCCGTGGCCGCTTTCGTCTCGTGTCGCGGCCGTGCCGGCCTTCGGGCCGCCGGGCATCACAAACTCGTTCTTGGCCGCCGCGGCGCGTGGTGCGATGCCGTATCCAAGGGCCCGGACCGTCTTTTCAACCTTGTCGCGGCCGGTCTGCGCCTCGTCCAGGGTCAGGCGCAGACGCTCGGACATGATGCCGACCTCCACGCCGCTGACGCCGGGGAGGCGCCCGACCGCATCCTTGATCTTGGTCGCGCAGGAGCCGCAATCCATGCCCGAAACGGTCCAGTCGCAGGCCGTCGCTGTTTCCACGTCGGTTCCCGTCATCGTCTTTCCTTCGCCCCGATCGGGCAGTTGCCTTCATCGAATCGGGAACTTAATGTCTCTAGCTACTGTAGCTTCAAGAGGGAATCTGATGCTCACCATCGGAAAACTGGGTGAGGCGGCCGGGGTGAAGGTGCCGACCATCCGCTACTACGAGCAGATCGGCCTCCTGCCCGAGCCGGAGCGCAGCGCCGGCAACCAGCGTCTATACGGAAAGTCCGCGCAGGATCGGCTGGCTTTCATTCGCCACGCGCGCGAACTCGGGTTTCCGCTGGACGCCATCCGCGACCTTCTGAGCCTCTCCGACCAGCCCGACCAATCCTGCGCAGCCGCCGACATCATCGCGAAGGAGCAACTCGCTGCGGTGAAGGCCCGGATCGCGCAGCTGACGGCGCTGGAAGCCGAGCTGGAGCGGATGATCCGGCAATGCGCACAAGGGACCATCGCCGACTGCCGCGTAATCGAGTCGCTGAGCGACCATTCCCACTGCGCACATGACCACGACGTGCCGACGGCGGCGGCTGAATGACGGCGCTGCCGACCTTGACGATCTATGCCGCCGCGGCTTTGGCGCGAGATCGCGGGCTGTTTCGCCATTGTGGCGCCTCGGCGCCTCCGCGGCTTCGCTCGGGCCGGGCGTGGCGAGCCTGATCGCCTTCGGCCGGTTCCTGGCGCAGATCGACTCCGAAGCGTCTGCATCGTGGCGTCGATCCTCTGGACGTGGCTGGCCGAGCGACCCGATCGCCCGGACGTGACAGGCGGCCGCGTCTGCCTTGCGGGCGCTGCCGTGAACCCGCCCGGCCCGCGCAGCGCTGGGCATAAATCCACGCGCCGCCCTCGAACTTCTGGGGACCAGAGGAACCAAAACTGTCTCTCGACCGATTCTTGGGCAAAGGGCTACCCTTTTCCGGCGAGGATCGAGTGGTTTGCGCCTGCAGGGTGGATGGAGCCGCCTTGATCCGCCGGCCAGTACGAACGGAGGCGAACCTGATGTCCAGAAAACTGTCAAAGGATCCGGATGAACGTCAGCGCCGTACGCTCTGGACGGTTCTGCTGCTGAATGTTGCCATTGCGTTCGGCTTCTTCGCGACCGGCGCACTGGGCGACTCCAGTGCGCTGATCGCCAACGGTCTGGACAACACCTCCGACAGCTTCGTCTACGCCATCAGCCTTTTCGCGCTGTCTCGTTCGGACAAATGGAAGCGTTGGGCCGCGAACTTGTCGGGGGGCCTGCTGCTGATTCTGGCGGTTGGCATCCTGATCGATGCTGTTCGTCGCTACTACACCGGTTCCGAGCCGCTCGGCCCGCTCATGATTTCCATGGCGCTCATTGCCGCGGTCGTGAATGGCGTCTGCATCCGGCTTCTTGGTCGACTCGAGGATCCGGACGTGAATGTCAGAGCGGCCAACACCTTCAGTATCAACGACTTCATTTCAAACGGCGGAATTCTCGTCGCAGGCGGTCTCGTCTGGTGGCTGGGCAGCAATTGGCCCGATCTGGTGGTCGGTATCGCCGTCGCCGGCGTCGCCGCTTGGGGCGGCATCGGAATCCTGCGCGACGCGCATGGCGAGCACCACAAGGCGGTCCATCAAGGTGACGCCGAGACCTGAGAGAGAAGACGATGCCTCACGATCACGGCCACGCCCATATCAGCCCCGCGTCCCGCGACCGGCGGGTCACCATTGCTTATCTGGGCCAACGCGCTTGACCGGCGCCCAGATTGTCTGCCGAATCCTCTCGGGCAGCCTCGCCCTCAGCGCCTTCGCGCGCGCAAGATCGCACGGCGGCCGGCGGACGAGCGCATGACCTTCGGTCATGATCGGATCGACGTTGTCGCAGCAGGCTCACCAGCGATCTCCAGTGTCTTCCTCGGGCGGCGGACAATCTCGTACTGGATTTCGGGCTCGCCGTACTGCAGGCAGTGCAGTTCCCGCGTCATGCCGCGAACCGGGCCCAAGCAAGTTCCATGACCTTCAGTTCGAGATCGTCGAGCACCTCTACGTGCAGTTCGACGCCCCTTCGCCTCACTGACGTAGCAAGAGCCCGGCTACCGGCGCGCGCGGGCGCGCTCAGAGGAGGTCCCGGCCGGCGCGAATGTAGCCCATCGGATCGACCGCTTCACCGTTCACGCGCACCTCGTAGTGGAGGTGGGATCCCGTGGAGCGGCCCGAGTTACCCATGTCGCCGACCCGCTCGCCGCGCGCAACTTCCTGGCCCACCTCGACGCGGATGGCGTTGAGGTGCGGGTAGCGGGTCTCCAGACCGAAGGGGTGGCGAACGATGATGATCCGCCCGTAGCCGTTCTGCCAGCCGGCGAAGGTGACGACCCCGTCGGCCGTGGCGTAGACGGGGGTGCCGACAGGCCCTGCCATGTCGACCCCTTTGTGCATTTGCCCCCAGCGCCGGCCAAAGGGCGAGGTGTACCGGAAGGCGTCCTGGACCGGCATGGCGAGCGGCAGCGATTCAAGGGCCAAGCGATAGTGGCTGAGCTCGTCGAGCCGCTCGAGAATGCGGTTCGCGCGCACGGTCTCGTCATCCAGCGAGGCTATTCCCCTCGTGGAGACCGCAAGGGGAACCAAGGCTTCCTTCGGGGCTGAGTGACCATCGCCAGCGGATGCGAGTACCGCCTCAGAGTCCAGTCCGGCCTCACGGAGCACCTCGTCGAGCGGCTCCACCGAGGCGATCAGAGCCTCCTCGATCTGCAGCAGGATTCGATTACTCTCGGATTTTCTCAGCCGCAGATCGAACTCCAGCTCGCCGGCAAGAAGAACGGCCTCCTTGGCCTTGGTGGCGGCCTGATCACGCTCGACCACCGTTTCGGTCAGGGCGAGGGTCAGTAGGTCGAGTGTGGCGGCGAGTTCCTCAGATCTCGGGTCCTGCGACGCAGACACTGCGGCAGCGCGCGCGTCCATCGTACGGCGCAGAGTGGCCTGGGCCGCCTGCAACTCGCTCTCCATCTCGCGGCGGCGGGTCTCGAGCGCAAGCAGGTCGCTCTGCATCGACGACATCTGCACCGTGGCGGCTGCAAACCGCTCTTGGGCCGCGAGTGCTTCCATCGCCTGCTGGTCGCGCTCCCCGCCGAGTGCGAGAGCGCGGTCCTCAAAGAGCGCCTGCTCTCGCTTGGCCTGCTCGCGCATGGTTAGGAAGTCGATGGAGTTCATGATCAGGACTGACGTGACCGTCAGGCACCACGCCACCAGAAACGCTCCACCAGCCCAGGCGAGGGCCTGCCTTCCGGGGCTCAGGCGAACGAACCGGACATGGTCGCCGGACCGGATGAACAATCTTCGCTCCGGAAGGACGCAACCCACAAGCGTGCGTAGTCCTCGGATTGGTCGAAGGGTCAAATGTCGTCGTCCCACGTTGACGCGGCCTTGCCCGCCGTCCGCGTGTCCGCTTAGTTGGGAGGCGCTCGCCTCGCAACCACCCACGTCCTTCCGGTCAGCCGACAAGAGCCGAAGACGCACAAATCGGCGGAAGGCTGCCTGCGGACCTGTAAAAGGAACCCGGTTGCCACGGGTGCAACTAGCCCCGTAGCCGGTCGCCATGACTCAGCGATCGCCCTTCCGCTACTTCAAGACCTCGCCCGAGAGCCGTAACGCCACCGTCCCGCGAGGGGAAGGAGGTCGAAGCCGGGGAACTCTCGCGCTTGCGCGTCATTCGTTGTGGAAGCGGGGCCCATCGACGTCAAAGCACAATCTGAAGGAGATCGCCTGGAATTCGCACTAATGAATCAACGTGTTAAAGGGCAGAGAAGGTTCGACGGCAGGCCCATCCCCTCCAGGCTTCACCTCGAGCGTCATCAAGGCGCCGACGGGAAACGCCTGCGAGATCGAGGCGATCAGCCCCTTGATCCGTTCCTCGTCCCACACCCAGCTGCGCTGGAAATCCGGCAACTGAATCTTGCCGTTCCCACACTGACGGAGAAGCTCCTCCAGGGTGACCGGGTTGGTCTTGAATGCCGCTTGTTTACCCAATCTGGCTCTCCTCAAATGAACTTGCTGGCTTCTGGCAACTGGAGGCGATGTCCGAAGAAGGCTTCATTTCGAACCCTCCGGAGCGCCAGCTGCTCGAATGCCACTGAAGATCTCGTCGCAATTGATCAGCACGATCTGCTGGTCTTGGGGCGTGCGCGCTTCGGGGGCGGTATCTAGACCGAGGCGCTTAAGCGCATAGTAGAGGAGCGCACGTCTCACCTTGATCTTCGCCTTGCCGCCGCGCATGCCATAATCGAGCGCAATAACCCTCGCTTGTGTTTCCGAGAGGTCGGGGTGGGGCCCGACTTCCAGCGTAACCTCGGCAAGCCAGTCGTGATCGTCGCCGGCCGATTTGTCGCTTTCGCCCGAGCCTCGGATCTCGAGCATCCGCGACAATAGGAAGTCCTTGAAGCTATTGTCGGTTTGGCAGAACGCCCGAGTGTGCCACCGGAAACCGTCAAACGCGATGGCATGGGGGGCGATCCAGCGCCAGCGCGGCTCGGGGCTGGACAGGGACTGGTACTTTACTTCAATCGCCTCGGACCGGCAGATTGCGCCAACGACCGAACGAAGCGTTGCCGGATTGACCCCACGAACTGGCGTAGGGGCGGCCGCGTAGGGCGGGAGATTGGCGATCCAGGCGTCCTCGCGGTCGAGGATCCCGTCAGCGACCGATCGCAGCTGTGCAAGATAGCGACTCGCGTCAGGCTCGAGAAACTGCGGCTTGAACTCGGAGCCTCGTACATAGGTTCGCGCACTCTTGTCGTAGACCATGTTGTCCGGCGCAAAGCCGATGTAGCGGTTCAGGTCGGTGGACGCCTGGTTCACCGAGACCCCGAACTGGTCCATCAGATCACTGCGGTTCACATGCCCCTCCCAGAACAGGCGGAACTCGATGAACTCGAGGCGCTGCTCGACGCCCCAGCGAAGTTCCGACCGGTCGCTCTCCAAAATCACCTCCGGGCCAGATCGGTGGACCCGCAAACTATGCGGGCCCATTTTCTGTGCTCTCGATGACGCTAACTGAGGGGAGGAAAGCGGGCAATCGGAATTGCGCGTAAAGTGATTGTTTTCGAACGCGGTTCTATCTGCAGATGTGGATGGAGGTTATGGCTTGGGCTGGAGGGGCGGAATGCTGCGTGGTGGCGAACTGCAGGCTATTCGGCGCACGCAACTTCCCTGCGCAGGTCAGAACTAGTCGCCACGCAGGGCTTGGCTGACGATGTGCGCGCCGGTTTCAGCGCCCAGCCTTAATCTCCTCCAAATCGCGCAGCTCTTGCTGTTCGAACGCCAACACATCTTCGACGCGATAGATCACCCGCCTGCCTAGCTTCATGAAGCGCGGCCCATCGCCAATCCACCGCCACCGCTCGAGTGTCCTTGGGCTAATTCTCCATCGGGCAGCCAGTTCGATTTGACTGAGGCACATTTCTCGCATTTTCGTTTCCTTTCGAGCGACCACCGTGGTCGCACGACAACGAATGCGTAGAAAGAAAACGTATTCAAGTCAGTGTGTTGCGGGGATTTTCGCGTTGCGGGCTACGTCCCTCGGACATTGTGCGCAGCAGCGAATTGCCCGGTGGACCGGCGTCAAACTGCGAAATGTTCCCTAGAAGTCCGTAGGACACGTTAGCCTGCCGGAGCTTCCTTAGGGGTCACAGGAGACGGTCCGGTCGGAAGCGCACTTCCTCCGCCACACGACGATCAGGGCGCGTTGAATACCGCATTCGCCAACGCCGGTGATCGGTCACCGCTCCCATCATTGCCCGCCTTCGGACCTGCCTAGTACGCCACCAAAGCCATCGTCCACCGCCCTCGCAGCTTGCCGCGCCCACTGGCTTGGCCCATTCTCCCGCACGGGCCGCGACAGATGGTGCGGGTCCTCACGAAAAGGGGCGCTGCGCCATGACCGACCGCTTCACCGACTGGGATTTCGCCCGCCGCACCCTCATCGCGATCGCGCTCGGCGCCGCGGCGCTGCTGCTGTGGCGGCTGTCCTATGTCGCCGTCCTGATCTTCGCCGCGGTGCTGGTCGGCGTGCTGATCTCGGCCGCCGGGCGGCGCCTCGCGGGGTGGACGGGCCTGCGCTACACATGGGCGGTGGTGATCGCCGCGCTGGGCACCATCGGGCTGATGGGCCTCTTCATCTGGCTGGTCTGGGGCCAGCTCTACCAGCAGATCGCCGCCGTGCTGGGCGCGCTGCCCGACACCATCGACGCGGTGGCGGGGACGCTGGGGATGCCGATCGAGCTCGACCCGGGAAAGATGGTAGACCAGCTCGCGCCCGACCTGATCGACCCCGGCATGGTGGGCAACGTGGCGCGCTATGGCATCAACGCCTTTTCGTCGGTCATCGAGCTTCTGTTGGTGATCGGCGCGGGGGTGTTCTTCGCGCTCGACCCGGCGCTCTACCGGCGCGGGACGCTGCTGCTGTTCCCGGCGGCCCAGCGGGCCGGGGTCGGCAAGGCGATGGACTCGATCGCCCATGCGCTGAGCGGCTGGTTCGTCGGCCAGCTGATCGTGATGGTCGCGGTCGGGGCGATGTCCTTTGCCGCCTACTCGCTGATCGGGCTGCCCTCGGCGACGGCGCTCGCGGTCATCGCGGGGGTGCTGAACTTCGTCCCCATGCTCGGCCCGTTCCTCGCCGGGGCCATCGCGGTGCTGACCGCGGTGCCGGTCGGGCTCGAGACGATCCTCTGGACCCTCGCCGCCGCCATCGCCATCCAGGAGATCGAGAGCCTCGTCCTCGTCCCGCGCGTCCAGCAATGGACGGTGCAGGTGCCCGCGGTGGTGGTGATCTTCTCGCTCGCGGTGTTCGGGACGCTGTTCGGGGTGATCGGCGTGCTGCTGGCCGTGCCACTGGCGCTCACGGTGCTGGTCGCGGTGCAGGAGCTGTGGCTCAAGGACACGCTGGGCGAGCAGGTTGAGGTCGCGGGGGCCTGACGGGCTGCCTCAGCGCGGGTTGCCCGCATCAAGGAACCCGAGCACCGCGCGGCGGGTCGCCTCGCGCGCTTCGGGTACCAGCTTGAGCGGCGACAGGGCCGAGCGTTCCGCCTGATCGAAGCCGTGGTCGATCCCCGGCAGCTCGATCACCCGGATGTCGGCGCCGCGGCGGCGCAGCGCCTCGGCCATCGCCGTGCAGTCGGGGGTGCTGATGACCCGGTCCTCGCTGCCCAGCACCATCAGGATCGGCGGCGCCGCCGACCAGTCGCCGGCCTCGGCGCCGTTCAGCGCCCCGCAATAGGGATAGAGCAGCACCACCCGGTCGATCCGCCGCGCGAGGTCGGCGGGCGGGGCCGGCCACGCCGTCAGACCGTGTGGCGCGTCCCCGGTGGCAAGCTGCGCCATGAGCTCCATCACTGTCCAGCCGCCGTGCGAGGCGCCGAGCAGCGTGACCTGCGAGGCGCGCGTCGCGGCCAGCGCCACGGCGACGTCGCCTGCCCGCTCGGCCCCCGGCAGGACCTGCCCGGCGCAGACCAGCCGCCAGAGGTCGAACTCGTCCAGCCCGCGCGGGCCGTGGCTGTCCACCACCAGCGCCGGGCGCCCGGCGCCGGCCAGCACCGCGCCCCAATAGTCCATGTTGTCGTGTGGGCCGTCGCAGCCGGACATGAGCAGCGCCGCGGCGCCCTCGACCGGGGGTGAGGGGGCGGCGTCGGTCCCGACCATCCGCCAGAAGGGTTCGAGCAGCGCCCGGCGCTCGGCCGGCGTGTCGTCGGTGATGGCGATGCCGGCCTTGTTGCGCAGCGTGTTGGTGCCGGCCAGCACCACCAGCAGCACGAGCGCCGCCCCGAGCAGGGCGACGAGCCGGCGGGCCCGGCCCGGCCGTCGGCGGTCCTGCGTGGGTTCTTTCATGCGTCCCGTCCTGCGTCCCCGTGGTCACGGCGTCAATCTAGGCGCGCAGGGCCGCGGGCCAAGCCGCGACGCGGCGGCGCAGGCGGGGGCAGGGCGCCCGGCGGAAGGGGCGCCCTGCGCGCGGTCAGTGGGCGAGCATCGCCTCGACGATCTCGGCCGGGGTCATCGCGGCCGGGTAGTAGGTGGGCCAGTTGGTCAGCTCGGCCAGCACCGTGGCGCGGTCGTCGCCCCAGTAGAGGTGGAAGTGGTCCGCCGCCTCGGGCGCGATCCTGTGGTCGCTGAACTGGATGAACCCCGGCGCCGCCGCATCGCCGCCGGTCTTGCGGAAGCTGTAGCGGACCCCGCGGTTGCCCTTGGCGTAGGTCAGCGTCTCGTGCCCGTCGTCGGCATAGACGCCGGTTACGTCGCCGCCCTTGCGGTGGAAGGTCACGCGGTCGCCGTCGATGGTCAGCCGGTCCACGTCGGTCTTGTAGCCGGTGTCGTAATAGGCGCGGTACCCCTCGGCCGTCTTGTCACCATGCGCCGCCTTGTCGGCCATCACCGGGTCGAGCGTCCCGTCCGCCAGCAGCGGATGCACCGACTGCCATTCCCCCGCCCAGTCGGCGAGCGTCCGCGCCTTGATCTGCGCGTCGTCGAAGTGGCCGGCATAGATCTTGGCCGCAGCGGGATCCTTGGCGTGGTCATGGGCGTGATCGTGGCTGTGCGCCGGCTTGCTTTCGGCAACCGCCGCGAGCGGGGACAGCGCGACGCCGCTCAGCGCCGCGACGAGCGCCAGGGCGCCGAGGCGCGCGTGCAGGCGAGGGGAGGGGTGGGGCATGGATCGGTCTCCAGTTGATGTAATAATATAACATTACGGAAACAGCCGCCGCCCGCAACCCGCTTTCGCCCGGCGCGTGACCGGCGCCGCGAAACTGGCTATGCTGCGCGCGCGCCGGTCGGGCGCACACCGCGGGGACGCATGGCCGAGATCACCAACCTCAACCGCTATCGCAAGGCGCAGGCGCGGGCCGACGCCCGGCGCCAGGCCGACGCCAACGCCGCCCGCTTCGGCCGGCCCAAGGCCGAACGCGACGCGGACGCCGCCCGGCAGGACCGCGCCAGCCGCACGCTCGACCAGCACCGGATTGCGCCCGAGGGGGATGCGGATGACCGCTGACCCGCTCGCCCTGCCGCCGATGACCGCGCCGCTGAAGCGGTCGGTCGCCATCGAGGGGCACCGGACCAGCGTCAGCCTCGAGGATGCGTTCTGGCGCGGTCTCGGTGCGGTGGCGGCGGCGCAGGGCACCACGAGGGCCGGGCTGATCGCGCTGATCGACGCGGGCCGCCCGCCCGAGGTGGGGCTCGCCACCGCCATCCGTCTGTTCGTGCTCGACGCCGCGCAGCGAGGCTAGCCCGCAACGGCTGGATCAGGGGCGGGCGCCGCGTGCCCCGTGCCAGCGGAACCAGAAGCTGCCACCGCCGGTCGGCGCCTTGCCCGCCATCATCCGCTCGACGGTTTTCCTCGCGCGGATGTTGGCAAACACCGAGCCCATCAGGAACTCGGCCTTGGGATTGTCACACAACAGCGCTGCCAGCAGATACTGTTCGGTCCAGTAGATGTGCTTCTCGATTGCGTTGCGGACATTGATTCCGCGGGGCAGGTTGATGTCGTGAACATGCACGACCACGTCACGACGCAGCTTCGGCAGGATGCGCAGGTAGAGGTGGCAGCAGTCCGAACTCGCCTTGACCGTGTGCGTGCTGTCGATGAACAGCACGTCGCCGTCCGCCAGCTGGTCGTTGAAGAAATCCGGCCCGAAATCCTGCGCGAAACCCGGGTGGAGGGTGATCGGCATCGCCTTCAGCGCGTCCGAGGGGAACGGCTCGATTGAGACGATGTTGCCGGCGCCGTTGCGCCGCAGCGCCTCAAGCGCCACGCGGGTCGAATTGCCCGACCCGATCTCGAGCACCTGCGCCGGCGCGAAATGGCGCAGCAGGCAGTAGTAGCTCATCGCGTCGAGGTTCGAGAACATGCCGTTCCGCCAGCCGAAGCGCAGCCCGTCGTCCGACGGCTCCTGCGGCGGGTCGAACTCTGACGCATAGGGCATCATCGCATCGAGCACCCGCGCCTGCGCCGCCGGGTCGAAGAATTCCATGAGATAGGGTTCGGGCTCGCGGGTCTCGAAGCCGTTGCGAAGCTCCTCGATGGTCGGGATGTCGTTGTAGAACCGTGCCGGGGTGATCGAAACACCCTGCCGTTCCGCGCGCTCGCGCGCCCCACTGTTCCACATCATGCGCTTGGCCGCACGGATGAAGTCAAGGAAACTGACCGCCTCCTGGGAGGAAGGGAGTGGGTGCGTCGGGGGCATTGCTGATGGCTCCAGAAAGGCGGTGGCGCATGATATCAATCCGCCGGGGGCGGTAAAGCGGGGCTGGCTCGGCCGCCGGCGGACGCGCCGTTCCTGGCCGATCCGACCCTTTGGCGACACCCCATCACCGCTGCCGCCCCGCTTGCGGGGCAGGGCGGCGGCGACTAGAACCCGCTGCACCCGGGGGGCTGGCCCGGCGGCGCCCGCCCAAGGCTGTGGCCGGGCCGTCGCAGCCCCGCCGCATCCCCCTTCCGGCGCCCCGCAGGGCGGCGCCGCCGCACAAAGGACGCACCCCATGGCAGGCCATTCCAAATGGGCCAACATCCAGCACCGCAAGGGCAAGCAGGACAAGCTGCGCGCCAAGCTCTTCTCGCGGCTCTCGAAGGAAATCACCGTCGCGGCGAAGATGGGCGACCCGGACCCCGACAAGAACCCGCGCCTGCGGTTGGCGGTGAAAGAGGCCAAGTCGAACTCGATGCCCAAGGACGTGATCGACCGCGCGATCAAGAAATCGCAGGGCGGTGACGCCGAGAACTACGAGGAAATCCGCTACGAGGGCTACGGCCCGAACGGCATCGCCATCATCGTCGAGGCGATGACCGACAACCGCAACCGCACCGCCTCGAACGTGCGGTCGTATTTCACCAAGAACGGCGGCGACCTCGGCCAGACCGGCTCGGTCAGCTTCATGTTCGACCGGGTGGGCGAGATCATGTATCCCGCGAGCGCCGGCGACGCCGACACGGTGATGATGGCGGCGCTCGAGGCCGGGGCCGAGGACGTCGAATCCGACGACGAGGGCCACTGGATCTACTGCGCCGACACCGACCTGAACGAGGTCGCGGCGGCGCTCGAGGCGAGCCTTGGCGAATCCGAGACCGCCAAGCTGATCTGGAAGCCGCAGGCCCCGACCGAGGTCGGCGATCTGGACCACGCGCAGAAGCTGATGAAGCTGATCGACACGCTCGAGGATGACGACGACGTGCAGACCGTCACCGCCAACTTCGACCTGACCGAGGCGGTCGCGGCGCAGCTCGACTGACCTTCGCGGCCGCGCCTGCCCGTCCGGGCGGGCGCGCCGCCACCGCTCAATGCGCGGGCGGCGTCCAGTCCGAGGGCACGTCGCGCCGCGCCAGCCGCAGCGCGAGGCCCGCCCCGACGCCCACGCCGATGGCGATGGTCAGATCGGCCAGCACCGTCAGCCCCAGCGTCAGCAGCAACAGCCCCTGGTCGCCCCGCCGCAGCGCCAGCCGGTGCCGCCATTTCGCTGGCTCGGTCATGTTCCAGGCGGTGAGCAGCAAGAGCCCCGCCAGCGCCGGCATGGCGAGCGCGCCGGCCAGCGGCGCGGCGACCATCATCACGACGAGGATCACCAGCGCGTGCACCAGCCCCGCGACCGGCGTCCGGCCCCCGGCCTTGACGTTGGTGGCCGTGCGCGCGATCGCCCCGGTCGCGGGCAGGCCGCCCATCAGCGCCGAGCCGATGTTGGCCCAGCCCTGCGCCATCAGCTCGGCGTTCGGGCGGTGGCGGCCGCCGATCATCCGGTCCGCGACCAGCGCCGACAGCAGCGACTCGATCCCGGCGAGGAACGCAATGATCAGCGCCGAGGGCAGCAGCTCGACCACCCGGCCGTAGCTCATCTCGGGCAGCGCCGGCATCGGCAGCCGGTCGGGCAGGGCGCCGAAGCGCGAGCCGATGCTGTCCACCCCGAGCCCCAGCGCAAGCGCCAGCGCCGAGGTCGCGCCGACCGCCACGATCAGCCCCGGAAACCGCGGAAAGGCGCGCCGCAGCAGCACGATCAGCGCCATCGTCCCGACCGTGACCCCCAGCGCCGCCGGGTCGATCTGACCCCGCGCGGCCCAGATCGCGCCGAGCTTGGGCAGGAACTCGGCCGGGACATGGGCGAGGTGCAGCCCCAGCGCGTCGGGCAGCTGGCTTGCCGCGATGATGATGCCGATGCCGATGGTGAAGCCGTCGATCACCGGCTCGGGCACCAGCGCGATCAGCCGCCCGGCCCGCAGCGCCCCGGCGATGACGAGGACCACGCCCGCCATCAGCGTGGCGAGGATCAGCCCGTCCTGCCCGTGCGCCGCGACCACCCCCGCGACCACGACGATGAAGGCCCCGGTCGGCCCGCCGATCTGCACCCGGCTGCCGCCGAGGGCCGAGATCAGGAACCCGCCGACGATGGCCGTGACCAGCCCCACCCCCGGCGGCACCCCCGAGGCAATCGCAATGGCGAGGCTCAGCGGGATCGCCACCATCGCCACGGTGACGCCCGCCACCGCATCGGCCAGGAAATCCGCGCCGCGATAGCCGGGCAGGGTGGACAGGATCTTGGGCTTCATGGGACATCCTTCCTCCGGGCCAGCTAAGGCGGCGGAAGGGACAGTTTCAATGGCATTTCAAGAGGCCGCGGCGGGGTCGTTTGCCGCAGGGCTGGGCACGGGGCTGTCCCTGATCGTGGCGATCGGGGCGCAGAACGCCTTTGTCCTCAAGCAGGGGCTGCTGCGCCGGCACGTGTTCGCGGTCTGCCTGTTCTGCGCGCTCTCGGACGCGGCGCTGATCGCGGCCGGGGTGGCGGGGGCGGGGGCGCTGGCGTCGCGGGCGCCGTGGTTCCTGTCGGCGATGCGTTGGGGCGGGGCCGCGTTCCTGATCTGGTACGGGCTGCGCTCGGCGCGGGCCGCGTGGCGGGGCGGCGAGGCGCTGGCGCCCGAGGGGGCCGTGCCGCCCTCGCTCGCGGCAACGCTCGCCACCATCGCGGCGCTGACCTGGCTCAACCCGCACGTCTGGCTCGACACGGTGGTGCTGCTCGGCGCGGTCAGCGCCCAGTCGCCCGACCGCATGGCGTTCGCGGCGGGGGCGATGACCGGGTCGGTGCTGTTCTTCTTCTCGCTGGGCTACGGCGCGCGGCTGCTCGCGCCGGTCTTTGCCCGGCCGGCCGCGTGGCGGGTGCTTGACGCGGCCGTGGCGCTGGTGATGTGGGCCATCGCCGCGACGCTGATCCTCGGCGGCTAGCCCCCCTCAGCCGCGCGGCGCCGACAGCCGCGCCAGCACGCCGGTGCAGGTCACCCGCCCGCCGCCCGCGACCGGCAGCCCCTCGGCCCCCGCGGGCAGCTTCGCCAGCGCCGCCATCACCTCGCGCACCGGCATCGTCGCGGGCAGGGGCACGCCCGGCGCCTCGCCCGGCTCGACCAGATCGGCCGCAGTCAGCACCACCAGCGGGTCCATGTGGGCCACGAAATCGGCCACATAGTCGCTCGCCGGGGCATTGATGATCTGCCGCGCGGTGCCGGTCTGGACGATCCGCCCCCCCTCCATCAGCGTGATCCGGTTGCCGAGCTTGAACGCCTCGTCGAGGTCGTGGCTGACGAACAGGATCGTCCGCCGGGTCCGCGCCTGAAGCTCCAGCAGGTCATCCTGCAACCGCGTGCGGATCAGCGGGTCGAGGGCCGAGAACGGCTCGTCCATCAGCAGGATCGGGGCGCTGGTGGCGAACGCGCGGGCGAGGCCTACGCGCTGTTGCATCCCGCCCGAGAGATCGCCCACCCGCCGCTCGGCCCAGTCGGCAAGGCCCACCGTCTCAAGCTCTTCGTCCACCCGCGCCCGGCGCTGGCGGCGCGACTGGCCGGCCAACTCGAGCCCCAGCCCGACGTTCTCGCGCACCGTGCGCCACGGCAGCAGGCCGAACTGCTGGAACACCATCGCGACATGGCGCAGCCGCAGCTCGCGCAGCGTCTCGCGGTCGGCGTGGGTGACGCTGACGAGCTCATGGCCCATCCGCACCCGGCAGTCGCCGCGCACCACGGGGGTGAGCCCGTTGACCGCCCGCAGCAGAGTCGACTTGCCCGACCCCGACAGGCCCATGAGGACGAGGATCTCGCCCTCGGCCACCTCGAGCGAGCAGTCGTGGACGCCCAGCACCTGACCGGTCGCATCCCGGATTTCGTTCCGGTCGCGCCCGGCGTCGGCCAGCGGCAGGGCGCTGGCCGGGCGGTCGCCGAACATGATCGACACCTTGTCGAAGGCCACCGCCACCGGCGCGGCCGCAGGGCGCGGGGCGGGGCCCGCGGGCCGCGCGCCCGGCCGCAGCGCCTGGGCGCGGGCGGGCAGGGGGGCAGGCGGGATGGCCGTCGCGGCGTCGAGCGTCTGTCTCTGCATCACGGGCGTTTCCTCCGCATGGCGAACATCCGGTCGAGGATGATCGCCACCACGACGATCACGAAGCCGGATTCGAAACCCAGCGCCGTGTTGACGCTGTTCAGGGCCCGCACCACCGGCACCCCCAGCCCCGAGGCGCCGACCAGCGCCGCGATGACCACCATGGACAACGACAGCATGATCGTCTGGTTCAACCCGGCCATGATCTGCGGCAGGGCGCTGGGCAGCTCGACCTTCCACAGAAGCTGGCGGGGGGTGGCGCCGAAGGCGCGCGCCGCCTCGACCAGCGCGGGCGGGGTGGTCGAGACGCCGAGCCAGGTCAGCCGGATCGGCGCGGGCAGGACGAAGATGACCGTGGCGATCAGCCCCGGCACCATGCCGATGCCGAAGAACACGATCGCCGGGATCAGATAGACGAAGGTCGGCAGCGTCTGCATCAGGTCCAGCAGCGGCTGGACATAGCGGTAGAGCCGCGGCCGGTGCGCCAGCGCGATCCCCGCCGGCACGCCGACCGCCATGCAGACGACGCAGGCCGACAGCACCAGCGTCAGCGACTGCATGGTGGCGTCCCAGTAGCCCTGGTTGAGGATGAACAGGAACCCCACCGCGACCCACAGACAGGTCCGCCAGCTGCGTCGCAGCCCCCAGGCCAGCGCCACCGCGATCGCGGTGAAGACCAGCGGATGCGGCAGCTCGAGGATCGTCTGGATGCCGGCGATCAGCCGGTCGAGCGCCAGCGCCACCGCGTCGAACAGCGGGCTCGCATGGGCCTTGAGCCAGTCGAACCCGAGCTTCGCCGACCGCCCGACCGGCAGCTTGTGGTCCGTCAGAAGGGCGGTCAGCGGCTCGAGCATGGATCAGTCCCCGAGCTTGTCCGACAGCGCCGCAACCGCGTCGCCGCCGTCGGCGGTGGTGACCCCCGCGACCCACGCCTTGGCGGTGTCGGGGTGGGCGCGCAGCCAGGTCTCGGCGGCCTTGGCAGGCTCGGCGGCGTCGTTCAGGATCGCGCCCATGATCTCGTTCTCCATCTCGAGCGTGAACTCGAGGTTCTGGAGGAACCGGCCCACGTTCGGGCACTCGGTGACGTAGCCCGCGCGGGTCGTGGTCCGCACCTTGGCGCCGCCGAGGTTGGGCCCGAAGATGTCGTCGCCGCCGGCGAGGTAGGTCAGGGCGAACTGGGTGTTCATCGGATGCGGCTCCCACCCGAGGAACACCACCGGCTCACCGGCTGCATCGGCGCGGGCGACCTGCGCCAGCATCCCCTGCTCCGAGCTTTCCACGATCTCGAAGGTGCCGAGCCCGAACTTGTCCTGCGCCACCATGTCGAGCAGCAGGCGGTTGCCGTCGTTGCCCGGCTCGATCCCATAGATCTTGCCGGCGAGCTGGTCCTTGTGGGCGGCGATCGCGGCGAAGTCGGTGATCCCCAGATCGGCGCCGGCCTTGTTGGTGGCGAGCGTGTACTTGGCCCCGGTCAGGTTGGTGCGGACCGTGTCGACGGTCTTGCTGTCGGTGTAGGGCTTCAGATCCGCCTCCATCGACGGGTGCCAGTAGCCGAGGAACACGTCGAGATCGTCGGTGGAGAGCGCCGAGAAGGTGACCGGCACGGACAGCACCTTGACCTCGGGCTGATAGCCGAGCGCGCTCAGTACCGTCGTGGCCAGCGCCGTCGTCGCGGTGATGTCGGTCCAGCCCACGTCAGAGAAGCGCACGGCCTTGCAGGAGGCCGGTTCGGGGGCGGCGGCCGGGGCCGGGGCGGCGGGGGTCTGGGCGGCGAGGGGCTGGGCGGCAAGCGGCAGCGCCGCGGCGGCCAGCACGAGGAAGGTGGAACGGAGGGTCATCGCCTGTTGGTCCTTTTCGTCTTGGCCGGGCGGGCCGCGTTTTTATTGATTGACGAGTCAATCAAGGACGCGGTATCCACTCGGCGCGGAGTGATTCTGCCGAGGGGCCAGTTATGCCCAAAATCGGGGCCGTGGCCAGCCGGAAGGCGGCGCTCGTCGATGCGGCCATTGCCGCAGTCGGCCGATCCGGCACCGGTGACGTGACGGTCGCCGCCATCGCCCGCGAAGCGGGAATGTCGCCCGCGCTCGCCCACCACTACTTCGGCTCGAAGACCCAGATGCTGACCGCAGCCATGCGTCACATTTTGGCGACCTATGGCGCCAAGGTCCGCGCCGCACTCGCCGAGGCGCCGCCCGACGCCCGGGCCGAGGCGATCGTCGCCGCGAGCCTCTCGGCCGATCACTTCGACCACGACACCATCGCCGCCTGGCTGAACTTCTACCCCCTCGCCGTGACCGAGCCCGAGGCCGCGCGTCTGCTGGCGATCTATCACCGCCGGCTGCGGACCAACCTCACCCACGCCCTGCGCCCCCGCGCAGGTGCCGACGCCCCGCGCCTGGCCGAGACGCTCGGCGCGCTGATCGACGGCGTCTATCTGCGCGCCGTGGTAGACGCCCGCGGCCCGAGCCCCGACGACGCGCACGGCATGGTGCGCCGCTGGCTGGACGACGCGCTGCGGTGACGGGCGAGCCCGGATGGGTAACTGAGCCAGAAAGAACGCAGGGGGGCTTCTTTCTTGCCCAACTACCCAAGCCGCTTCTCCCGCGCGATTCCCGGGCATTTGAGCGATCCACCCCGCCACCCCCACCTTGAACAAACGGTAAACGAACCCTTAACTTAACGGAATGTTAAGGGTCTGTTCGCTCCTCTTTCTGCTCGCCACTCCGGCCCTCGCCGGTCCGCTGACCGGCACCGCCCGGATCATCGACGGCGACACGCTGGGTCTCGCCACGCCGGGGGGCGAGGCGATCATCCGCTTGCACGGGATCGACGCGCCGGAACGTGGCCAGAGCTGCGCCGACGCCGCAGGCGACGCCTATCCCTGCGGCGTGCGGGCGACCGAGGCGCTGGGCGCGCTGGTCGGGCGGGCGCGGGTGACGTGCGAGCCGCTGGACATGGACCGGCACGAGCGCATCGTCGCGCGCTGCGCTGCGCGGCGCGGGGGCGCGATCTGGGCCAGGCGATGGTCGCGGCCGGCATGGCCCGCGCCTATCTGCGCTACGCCACCGACTATCTGCCCGACGAAAACGCGGCCCGCGCCGCCCGCCGCGGCCAGTGGGCCGGCGAGGCCGAAGAGCCCGCGCTCTACCGCCTCGCCCGCACGACCCATGCCGCACCGCCCGCCGAGGGCCCGGGCGACTGCACGATCAAGGGCAACATCTCGACCGGCGGCCGCATCTACCACCTGCCCGGCGGGCGCTGGTACGACCGGACCGCCATCGACCCGGCCGTCGGCGAGCGCTGGTTCTGCTCACCGGCCGAAGCCGAGGCTGCCGGCTGGCGCGCCGCCCGCGGCTGAGCCCCACCCCCCGCGACGTTTGCGCCCCCGCCCGGCGCGTGGCAGAACGACCCCACACCAGCTCTCCCCCTCTGCCCAAGGACTCCCCGCGATGAACGACGCCTCCGGTACCAATGACGCGGGCTTCGGCAAGGGCAGCCACCTGCATCTCATCGACGGCTCGGCCTTCATCTTCCGCGCCTACCACGCCCTGCCGCCGCTGACCCGCAAGTCCGACGGCCTGCCCATCGGCGCGGTGGCGGGGTTCTCGAACATGCTGTGGAAATACATCGAGGAGGCCCGCGGCGCCGACGCCCCCACCCATGCGGCGGTGATCTTCGACCATTCGTCCAAGACCTTCCGCAACGAGATCTACAGCGACTACAAGGCCAACCGCCCCGAGCCGCCGGACGAGCTGAAGCCCCAGTTCCCGCTGACACGCGAGGCGACCCGCGCCTTCAACGTCGCCTGCATCGAGATCGCGGATTTCGAGGCCGACGACATCATCGCCACCCTCGCCTGCCAGGCGCGCGCGCTGGGCGGCCGGGTCACGATCATCTCCTCGGACAAGGACCTGATGCAACTCGTCGGCGACGGCGTCGAGATGCTCGACCCGATCAAGAACCAGCGCATCGGCCGCGACGAGGTGTTCGCCAAGTTCGGCGTCTACCCCGAGCGCGTGGTGGACGTGCAGGCGCTGGCCGGCGACAGCATCGACAACGTCCCCGGCGCGCCCGGCATCGGCATCAAGACCGCCGCCCAGCTGATCGGCGAGTATGGCGACCTCGAGACGCTGCTGGCCCGCGCGGAAGAGATCAAGCAGCCCAAGCGCCGCCAGACGCTGATCGACCATGCCGAGCAGATCAGGGTCTCCAAGCGCCTCGTGCAGCTCGACTGCGAGACCCCCATCGACTTCGCCATGGCGACGCTCGAGGTCACCGACCCCGACCCCGCGACGCTGATGGAGTTCCTCAACCGGATGGAGTTCCGCACCCTGACCAACCGGGTGGCCGAGCGCTTCAAGGCCGAGGCGCCCGAGCCGGTCGCCCCGCCGCCCGAGCAGGCGTCGCCTGCCGCGCCCGAGTTTCCGCCGGTCAACTGCGCCGACTACGTCACCATCACCGACGAGGAGACGCTGGCCCGCTGGATCGCCGCGATCCGGCAGAAGGGGGCGGTGGCGCTCGACACCGAGACGACCAGCCTCGACGAGATGCAGGCCGAGCTGGTGGGGATCTCGCTCTGCCCGGACGTAGGGCTCGCGGCCTATGTGCCGCTCGGCCATGTCGAGGGCGCCGCGGACCTCTTCGGCCGCGGCAGCCGCGCCGCGGGGCAGATCCCGATGGACCGGGCGCTCGCACTTCTCAAGCCGATGCTCGAGGATCAGGCGGTGCTGAAGATCCTGCACAACGCCAAGTACGACTGGAAGATCCTCGCCCGCCACGGCATCCGCATGGCGCCGGTCGATGACACCATGCTGATGAGCTATGCGCTCAACGCCGCGCTGCACAATCACGGCATGGACGAGCTGGCCGACACCTACATCGGCCACCGCTGCCAGCCGATCAAGGAGCTGATCGGCTCGGGCAAGTCGCAGATCAGCTTTGCCCAGGTGCCGATCGACGCGGCCACCCGCTACGCCGCCGAGGACGCCGAGATCACCTGGCGGCTCTGGCAGCATTTCCGCCCGCAACTGCCCGCGGCGGGGGTGACGACGGTCTATGAGACGCTGGAACGCCCGATGATCGAGGTGCTGGCGGGGATGGAGATGGCGGGGGTCGAGATCGACGCCGCCCATCTGCGGCGGATGTCGGGGGCCTTCGCGCAGAAGATGGCGGCGCTCGAGGACGAGGCCTACGGGCTCGCCGGGGGCAAGTTCAACCTCGGCTCGCCCAAGCAGCTGGGCGAGATCCTGTTCGGCCAGATGGGGCTGACCGGGACCAAGGCGGGCAAGTCCGGGGCGCTCTCGACCTCGGCTGACGTGCTCGAGGACATGGCGGCCGAGGGACACGAGCTGCCCGCCCGCATCCTCGACTGGCGGGCGCTCTCGAAGCTGAAATCGACCTATACCGACGCGCTGCCGACCTATGTAAACCCCGAGACGGGGCGGGTCCACACCTCGTATTCCATCGCCGGGGCCTCGACCGGGCGGCTCGCCTCGACCGATCCGAACCTGCAGAACATCCCCGTGCGCACCGACGAGGGCCGCCGCATCCGCGAGGCGTTCCTCGCGCCCGCGGGCAAGCGGCTGGTCTCGCTCGACTATTCCCAGATCGAGCTGCGCATCCTCGCCCATATCGCCGACATCCCGGCGCTGAAACAGGCCTTCGCCGAGGGCATCGACATCCACGCCATGACCGCCAGCCAGATGTTCGGCGTCCCGGTCGAGGGGATGGACCCGATGATCCGCCGGCAGGCCAAGGCGATCAACTTCGGCGTGATCTACGGCATCTCGGGCTTCGGCCTCGCCCGCAACCTGCGGATTCCGCGGGCCGAGGCGCAGGCCTTCATCGACACCTATTTCGAGCGCTTCCCCGAGATCCGCGCCTACATGGACGCAACCACCCGGCAGGCGAAGGCGCAGGGCTTCGTGCGCACGCTCTTTGGGCGGCGCATCCACACGCCCGGCATCTCCTCGTCGGGGCCCGCGGCGGCAGGCGCGCGGCGGGCGGCGATCAACGCGCCGATCCAGGGGACGGCCGCCGACATCATCCGCCGGGCGATGATCCGGATGCCCGCCGCGATCGAGGGGCTGCCTGCGCGGATGCTGCTGCAGGTCCACGACGAGCTGGTGTTCGAGGCCGACGAGGGCGCCGTCGAGCCCCTCATCGCCGTCGCGCGCGAGGTGATGGAGGGCGCCGCCGCCCCTGCCGTCCACCTGACCGTACCGCTGGTGGTGGACGCCGGCGCCGGCGCGACCTGGGCCGAGGCGCATTGAGCCGGGCGGCGTCCCTGCGCGGGACCCAAGCGGGCGCGAGGGCGCCCCGCGCGCTCCCTCCGACATCGCGCGGGTCGCGCTGCGGCCTGCCGCACGAGGGCCGATCCAATGCCGCATGACCACGCCCATCACCGGCACGGCGCCCACGGCCACGGCACGCACGGGCACGCCCACGGCGCCGAGGGCCTTGGCGACCGGGCGCTCCTCTGGGCGGTGGTCATCAACCTCGTGCTCACCGCGGCCCGGATCGGCGGCGGCCTCGTCGCCGATTCGGTCGCGCTCGTGGCGGACGGGGTGCACAACCTCTCGGACGCGCTGGCGCTGGTGCTGGCCTTCGGCGCCCGCCGCCTCGCCGCCCGGCCCGCGAGCCGGTCGATGACCTTCGGCTGGGGCCGGGCCGAGATCGTCGCGGCCTTCGTCAATTACCTCGCGCTGATCGCGGTGTCGGTCTGGCTGATGGTCGAGGCCGCGGGCCGCCTGGCCGACCCGCCGCCGGTCGCGGGCGGGGTGGTGATGGCGCTGGCGGGGCTGGCGCTGGTCGTGGACCTCGGCACCGCCTGGCTGACCGCGCGGCTGGCGCGCGAAAGCGTCAACATCCGCGCCGCCTGGCTGCACAACCTCGCCGATGCGGCGGTGTCGGTCGCGGTGCTGGTCGGCGGCGCGCTGATCCTCGCCTTCGGCTGGCGGCTCGCCGACCCGATCCTGACGCTGCTGATTTCGGTGGTGATCCTGTGGCACATCCGCGGCGAGATCGGCGGCGTGCTGCGGATGCTGCTGTTGGGCGCGCCCGAGGGCGTGGACGACGCGGCGCTGCGCGCCGGCCTCCTGGCGCTGCCGGGAGTCGAGGGGCTGCACCACCTGCACCTGTGGCAGATCGACGAGCGCCGCGTCTCGGCCGAGATGCACCTCGTGCTCGCGCCCGACACCGACCCTTTCGCCGCCCGGGTCGCCGCCCGCCGGGTGCTCGCCGCCCACGGCGTCCACCATGCCACCATCGAAACCGAGACCGCCGCCACCGGCTGCGCCGAGGCGGGGACCGGGGCCGACCCCCACGATCACGACCACGATCACCCCCACGACCACGGCCACGACCACCCCCACGGCGCCTTACCCCGCCTGCATCGCGCTTGACCTCGCGCCCGCGGCGCGGCATCGCCCCGGACCAACGATCCGGCCACGCGCGACCTGGCCATGAGGACCCGGCCATGAGCGACTTCGACCCGACCCCCCCGCACCGCAACTTCTACGGCCGCCGGCACGGCAAGACCCTGCGGCAGAGCCAGAAGGGCTACCTCGCCGACGACCTCGGCACGCTGCGCCCGCGCGGCATCACCCTGGACGAGAACCCCGCCCGCACCCCCATCGACCCCGCCTCGATCTTCGGCGATGAGCGGCCGGTCTGGCTCGAGGTCGGCTTCGGCGGCGGCGAGCACATGGTGGCGATGGCCGCGCGCTACCCCGAAATCGGGATCATCGGCTGCGAGCCCTTCATCAACGGCGTCGCCATGCTGCTGGGCAAGATCCGCGCGGCCGGCGTCACCAACGTCTCGGTCCACCCGGGCGATGCCCGCGACCTGATGGACGTGCTGCCCGACGCGTCCGTGGCGCGGGCGTTCCTCAACTATCCCGACCCCTGGCCCAAGGCCCGCCACCACCGCCGCCGCTTCGTGACACCCGAGCACCTCGTGCCGCTCTACCGCGTCATGGCGCCCGGCGCCGAGTTCCGCGTGGCGACCGACATCCCCGACTACATGCGCCAGACCCTCGAGGAGGTTCAGAAGGCCGGCTTCACCCTCGTCTCGGACGGCCCCGGGGCGTGGGACGATTGGCACTCGACCCGCTACGAGCAGAAGGCCCTGCGCGAGGGGCGGGTGCCGCATTACGCGACCTTCCGCCGCTGACGCGAACGCCCCAAGGGGACGCCGCTTCCGCGGCGTGCCTCCGGCGGGGATATTTGGGCAAGAAAGAAGGGGCGTGGCATTGCCCCCGCCGGCACGGTAACGCTGTCGGCCAACGTCAGGAGGCCGCTCATGTCCCATTCCGCCGATCCCCACCCGCTCACCGCCCGCCGCGGCGGCCCGCTGACCGGCGCGGCGCTCGTGCCCGGCGACAAGTCGGTGAGCCACCGGGCGCTGATCCTCGGCGCGCTGGCGGTGGGCGAGACGCGGATCACCGGC
Source organism: Paracoccus panacisoli (assembly GCF_042435015.1). NCBI lineage: Bacteria > Pseudomonadati > Pseudomonadota > Alphaproteobacteria > Rhodobacterales > Paracoccaceae > Paracoccus > Paracoccus panacisoli. The sequence continues at coordinate 30,367 of NZ_JBHMQU010000071.1, forward strand.
CTGCTGGAAGGGCAGGACGTGCTCGACACCGCCAGCGCCATGCGCGCCTTCGGGGCCGAGGTGACGCGGGTGGGCGAGGGCGAGTGGGTCGTCCACGGCGTCGGCGTCGGCGGCTTTGCCGAGCCTGCGGGCGTGATCGACTGCGGCAACTCGGGGACCGGGGTGCGGCTCATCATGGGGGCGATGGCCACCACCCCGATCACCGCGACCTTCACCGGCGACGCGAGCCTCTCGCGCCGCCCGATGCGCCGCATCACCGACCCGCTGGCGCTGTTCGGGGCCGAGATCACCGCGCGTGAGGGCGGGCTGCTGCCCGTCACCATCCGCGGCGCAGCCGAGGCGCTGCCGGTGCGCTACGCCACCCCCGTCGCCAGCGCCCAGATCAAGTCGGCGGTGCTGCTCGCCGGGCTGAACGCCCCCGGCGAGACCGTGGTAATCGAGGCCGAGCCGACCCGCGACCACACCGAGCGGATGCTCGCGGGATTCGGCGCGCAGATCACCACCGAGGTCACGGACGAGGGCCAGGTCATCACCCTGACCGGGCGCCCCGAGCTTGTGGCCCAGCCCGTCGCCGTGCCGCGCGACCCGTCCTCGGCGGCCTTTCCCGTCGCCGCCGCGCTTCTGGTGCCGGGGTCCGAGATCACAGTGCCGGGGGTCAGCCGCAACCCGACCCGCGACGGGTTCTACGTCACCCTGGCCGAGATGGGCGCCGACCTGACCTGGTCCGACGACCGCCTCGAGGGGGGCGAGCCGGTCGCCGACCTGACCGTCCGCCACGGCCCGCTGCGCGGCGTCGCCGTGCCGGCCGAGCGGGCGGCGAGCATGATCGACGAGTTCCCGATCCTCGCCGCGCTCGCCGCGCGGGCCGAGGGCACCACGGTCATGCACGGCGTGGCCGAGCTGCGGGTCAAGGAGAGCGACCGCATCGCCGCGATGGCCGACGGCCTGCGCGCCAACGGCGTCAGGGTCGAGGATACCGCCGACAGCCTGACCGTCCACGGCATGGGCGCGGTGCCGGGCGGGGCGACGGTCGCCACCCACCTCGACCACCGCATCGCGATGAGCTTCCTCGTCCTCGGCCTCGTCAGCGACGCGCCGATCACCGTCGATGACGGCGGCCCGATCGCCACCAGTTTCCCCGACTTCCTGCCGCTGATGCAGCGGCTCTGGGCCGACATCGGCTGACCCGGGGCGCGGGGGTCAGCCCCGCACCGCCTCGATCAGCGCAAGATCGGTGCGGCTGCCCGGGATCGCGCGCCGCAGCGTGACCTCGCGCAGATCGAACCCCGCTGCCACCAGCTCGGCCTCGAGGTCGCCGCGCGTCCCGTGCGGCGCGTCGGGGTCCACCACCCGCCCCTCGGACAGCGGCCACAGCGCGTCGCTGCCCGGCACGAGATCGACGGTCAGGACCAGCAGGCCGCCGGGCCGCAGCAGCGCCGCGATCCGGGCGATGGCCGCGCGCCGCACCTCGGCCGGCAGATGCTCGACCACGCTGACCGAGCAGGCGGCGTCGAAGGGGGCCGCGCCCTCCAGCGCCTCGACCGGCGCGTTGATCGAGGTGATGCGGGGGTCGAGCGCGCCGTAGTCGAGAAACCCCCACTCGGTCCAGCGGCTGCGGTCGGCGGGGTCGCGGTGCAGCGGATGCGGGTCGCAGGTCGTCACGCAGGCGCCGATCCCGGCCAGCCACAGCGGCAGCACCGAGACGCCCGACCCGACCTCGAGCACCCGCGCGCCGCCGGTGTGGCGCAGCCGTGCCGCCACCCACGGGTATTCCAGCGTGCGGATCACGGTCGCCGGAAAGAACCCCAGCCGGTCGCGGCTCAGCGCCACCAGCGCCGTGAGCAGCTCTGGCGTCGGCGTCGCGGCCAGCCCCCAGGCCAGCGCGCCGGGGCCGATGTCATGCGGGTTCGCCGTGCCCCCGCCCGCGGCCCGCAGCCGCGCCGTCGCGGCCGTGAGCGGGGCGTCGATCCAGTCCACCCCGATCGCCCTCGGCAGCCCGTCCTCAGTCACGCGGTCGTGGTAGTGGATGATCTGCGGGGCGACCGGCGCCCGCCCGGCATAGGCCTCAACCGGCAGGTTGGTGGTCAGGTTGTGCGCGATCCCCAGCGGCGAGAAGCCGAGGCCCAGCTCCTCCATCGCCAGCACGAAGCCCAGCTGGTCGGCGTGCAGGGTGAAGCGGCCGAGCAGCCCGGCCTGCGCGAGGCACCAGCGCGTCCAGCGCGGCCACGCCTCGGCCAGCGCGTCCGCCGCGCCGTGCTGGAGGAGGTAGAGCCCGCCGTTGCAGTTCAGCGGATGGGTCCGCTCGTCGTCGTTGAAGGCGGGGGCGACGAGCGGCGGCAGGGCGCGGCCCGCGGCCGCCCACAGTTGGGCGAGCAGCGGCGCGGGCGGGTTCGCGCGGTCCACGATCTTGGCCCGCACCGGGGCCTCGTCGAAGAACCCGCGCGGATCGGCCAGCACCAGCAGGTCGGCATCGCAGAGGATTACCCGGCGGGCCGCCCGGATCTCGGGCGTCTCGAGCTGGCGCAACTTGTTCGACCACGCCGCCGGCCCCTCACCGAAGGCGGCGACCGGGCGGATCTCGGCCCCGAGCCGGCGCAGCGGGTCGAAGCGTGGATCGTCGGCAGGCTGGTCCACCACGTGGACGAGGATGCGGTTCTCGGCATCCGCGACGAAGCCCGCCGCCCTGAGCGAGGTGAGAAGCGTCTCCGCCTGGGTCAGGAACTTCGGGGCCCGATCGACGACGCAGGACAGGATGAGGGACATCGGCGACCTATCGGACGGGCAGGGGGCAGCTGTAGCGCAAGCTCTGCCACGCGCGCCCGGCGCCGTCCATCGCCCGCGCCGGCCCGCGGTTCAGGCCGGCAGCACGGCGGCCGCCAGCGCCGCGGACAGCGGGATCGCGAGCCCCGCCAGCAGCGTCTGCAGCGCGATGATCGAGGCCATCAGCCGCGCGTCCCCGCCCAGTTGCCGCGACAGGATATAGCTCGACGAAGCGGTGGGCAGGCTGTGAAACAGCACCGCCACCAGCGCCGCCGGACCGCCCAGACCGGCGGCGAGGCAGGCCGCGACGGTGATCGCCGGCAGCAGCACGAACTTCACCGCCGAGGCGGCGAGCGTCGGCCCGAGGTCACGGCTCAGCGTGCCCAGCTGCAGCGCCGCGCCGACGCACATCAGCCCCATGGGCAGCGCCGCCTGTCCCAGCGCCCGCAGCGTGCCGTCGATCCCCGGCGGCAGCCCGAGCCCGGTGGCCTGCAGCGCCCCGCCGACCGCGCAGGCGAGGACGAGCGGGTTCGTCGCCACCTGCCGCAGCACCAAACCCAGTCCCCGCCCCAGTCCCCGTCGCGCGCCGCCGTAGCGCGCGAAGACCAGCACCGACAGCACGTTGACGGTCGGCACGATGGCGGCGTTGGCGACGGCGGCGAGGGCGGTGCCCTCGGCCCCGTAAAGCCCGGTGGCGAGCATCACGCCGACGTAGTTGTTGAACCGGACCGCGCCCTGGAAGACCGAGGTGAAGCCGGCGTCATCGACCGCCACGAGCCGTCGCCCCGCGACCACCAGCGCCGCGGTCAGCACCACCGCGCCGACCAGCACCGCGAAGATCCGCGCCACCGGCACCCCGCTCATGTCGGCGGTGGCGAGCCCGTGGACGAAGAGCGCGGGCAGCAGCACGTAGTAGCTGAGCCACTCCGCCGGGCCCCAGAACCCTTCGGGCATCAGCCCCCGCCGCCGCAGCCCCCAGCCGAGCGCGATGAGCAGCCCGGCCGGCGCCAGCGCGGCGACGACGGCGGTGGTGGTGGCTACCGCCATGATGTCGGTGTGGTCATGGCGCCTCTCCCCGGCCCGCTCCCCGCCTCGGTAGGCCGGGAGGGGCAGGGTGGCAAGGCGGGGCAGGGGCGGGGTTCGGGGAAGGGGTGTCAGTGACGCCCTTCAGCGCGGGTTACACGTCAGCCGGGCCCGACGAGACCCCGCGCCGGGTCACACGGACAGCTTCTTCCTAGCCCAATCGCCGTCGAAGCTTGCCACCCTGCCGGCCGCACGAGGAAAGACGTCCCGACCCCGGCGCGGCCCATCAAGCCGCGCCGACACCCGAAGCTTCGCCGCGGCGCCCGATCAGGCCTGCGCCAGTCCCGCGCCTTCCAGCGCCGAGCGGATCTCGTCGAGCACCGCCGGGTCCTCGATCGTCGCCGGCATCTTGAACGTCTCGCCGTCGGCGATCTTCACCATCGTCGCGCGCAGGAATTTGCCCGAGCGGGTCTTCGGCAGCCGGTCCACGACGATCGATTCCTTGAACGCGGCCACAGGCCCGATCCGGTCGCGGACCATCTTGACCACGTCCTTGCGGACCTTGTCGGCCTCGCCCTCCATGCCCTTCTTGAGCACTAGGAACCCGAGCGGCATCTGCCCCTTGAGGCTGTCGGCCACCCCGATCACCGCGCATTCCGCGACCGCGGGGTGCGAGGACAGCACCTCCTCCATCGCGCCGGTGGAAAGCCGGTGTCCGGCCACGTTGATCACGTCATCGGTGCGGGCCATGATGTAGAGGTAGCCGTCCTCGTCCAGCATCCCCGCGTCGCCGGTCTCGTAATAGCCGGGGAAGGTGGTGAGGTAGGATTTGCGGAACCGCTCTTCGGCGTTCCACAGCGTCGGCAGCGTGCCGGGCGGCAGCGGCAGCTTGACGGCCACCGCGCCCAGCGTGCCGGGGGGCACGGGATGGCCGGCCTCGTCGAGGATCGCCACCTCGTAGCCCGGCATCGGCACCGAGGGGCTGCCGTGCTTGACCGGCAGCGTCTCGATCCCGAAGGGGTTCGCGGCGATCGCCCAGCCGGTCTCGGTCTGCCACCAGTGGTCGATCACCGGGACGGCCAGATGCTCCTCGACCCATTTCACCGTTTCGGGGTCGGCGCGCTCACCGGCCAGGAACACCGCCTTGAGCGACTTGAGGCTGTAGTCCTTGATGAAGGTGCACTCCGGGTCCTCGCGCTTGACGGCGCGGATCGCGGTGGGGGCGGTGAAGAAGGTCTTGACCTTGTGGTTCTGGATGATGCGCCCGAAGATCCCCGGATCGGGGGTGCCCACGGGCTTGCCCTCGAACACGATGGTCGTGGCCCCGCGCAGCAGCGGGCCGTAGCAGATGTAGCTGTGGCCGACGACCCAGCCCACGTCGGACGCGGCCCAGAACACCTCTCCCGGGTCGATCCCGTAGATGTTCTTCATCGTCCAGTTCAGCGCCACGCAATGCCCGGCGGTGTGGCGCACGACGCCCTTGGGCTGGCCAGTCGTCCCCGAGGTGTAGAGGATGTAGTGCGGGTGGTTGCCCTCGACCGGCACGCACTCGGCCGGCTCGACTCCGAACTGGAAGCTGTGCCAGGCCACGTCGCGGCCCTCGATCAGCTCGGCCACCTCCTGCTCGCGCTGGAAGATCACGCAGAACTCGGGCTTGTGGGTGGCCTCGTCGATGGCCCGGTCGAGCAGCGGCTTGTAGTGCACCACCCGCCCCGGCTCGAGCCCGCAGGAGGCCGCGATGATCGCCTTGGGGGTGCAGTCGTCGATCCGCACCGCCAGCTCGTGCGCTGCAAAGCCCCCGAACACCACCGAATGGGTGGCGCCGAGGCGCGAGCAGGCCAGCATCGCCTCGAGTGCCTCGGGCACCATCGGCATGTAGATGATGACCCGGTCGCCCTTCTCGATCCCCTTGGCGCGCAGCGCCCCGGCAAGGCTCGCCACGCGGGTCTGCAGGTCCTTGTAGGTGATGCCGCGGTAGGAATGGGTGATCGGGCTGTCGTGGATGATGGCCAGCTGGTCGCCGCGCCCCGCCTCGACGTGGCGGTCGACCGCGTTCCAGCAGGCGTTCAGCACCCCGTCCGCGAACCATTCGTAAAGCGGCGCGCGGTCATCGAAGAGCGCCTTCGACGGCGGCTTGATCCAGTCGATTCCCTGCGCGGCCTGCATCCAGAACGCCTCGGGGTCGTTCTTCCACGCAGAATAGACGTCCTGATAACCCATATGACTCACTCCCCCCGGTCTCGTGCCGCGACCAACTGCGGCAGAATTCTAACAAGAATATTTCTGGGGACGTGCGCAAGGGCGGCGGATTGCCGCTGCCCTCGTGCCGGGGGGGCGGGGGAGGGCGAGGGTCGGCGACGCCGGTGGCTGTTGCCGTCAGGCGGTGGGAAGAGCCTTGGAAGGGCGCGGGTGGCGACCCTCGTCTGCCCCTCGGAGCGCCTCGCGCGCGGTGGTGCAGGCATCGGCGGAGGCGCGGTGTCTCGCCGCCTGTGCCACGATACGCGCCGGCAACAGGGCCGCCGCCGAAGCCGGAACCGGAAGGCGATCCGCTCGCCTAACGACCGTCCCAGTCAGCGCCAAGCCGGGCCGCCCGGGGACCAGCCACGCAAGGCAACGAGACGCTGGCCGGCAACCGAGGGCGGGACAATCCCCGCCCCCCGGGGCCTCACCCGTAATGCGCCACCGGAGTCCCCGCCAGCGCCGAGATGTTCAGCAGCCCTCGCGCCGTGATCGAGGGCGTCACGATATGCGCCTTGTTCCCCATCCCCATCAGGATCGGCCCGACCTCGAGCCCGCCGGCGCGGGTCTTCAGCACGTTCCTAACCGCCGAGGCCGCGTCGGTGCCGGCGAAGACCAGCACGTTCGCCGCCTCGTCCCCCAGCCGCGACGACGGCAGCAGCCGCGCCCGCACCGCGGGGTCGAGCGCCGCATCCACGTGCATCTCGCCGTCATAGATGAAATCCGCCTCGCGGCTCGCCAGCAGGTCCATCGCGTCCCGCATCTTGCGCCCCGAGGGGGTGTCGAGGTTGCCGAACTGCGAATGGCTGCAGAGCGCGATCCGCGGCGTCAGGCCGAAGCGGCGGACATGGCGGGCGCAGCCGACGACGGTCTCGTAGACCTCTTCCGGGGTCGGGTCGTGGTGCACCTGCGTGTCGGCCACGAACAGCGCCCCCTGATCCTGGATCAGCATCGACAGCGCACCGACCGGGTGCAGCCCGCCACGGGCGAGGATCTCGCGGACGTATTTCAGGTGCCACGAATACTGCCCGAAGCAGCCGCAGATCAGGCTGTCGGCCTCGCCGCGGTGGACCATGATCCCGCCGATGGCGGTGGTGTTGGTGCGCATGATCGCCCGCGCGATGTCGGGGGTCACCCCGCGCCGGGCCATCAGCCCGTGATACGTCTCCCAATAGTCGCGGTAGCGGGCGTCGCTCTCGGGGTTGACGATCTCGAAATCGACCTCGGGGCGGATCGGCAGCCCGGCGCGCTCGGCGCGGCGCGCGATCACCTCGGGGCGGCCGATCAGGATCGGCACGTCGTCGCCTTCCTCAAGGATCGCGTTGGCGGCGCGCAGCACCCGCTCGTCCTCGCCCTCGGCATAGACGATGCGGCGGGTGGCCTGTTTCGAGGCCTCGAACACCGGCCGCATGATCATCGCCGAGCGGAACACCGACCCGTCGAGCGCCCGCTTGTAGGCGTGGATGTCGGGCAGGGGCCGGGTGGCGACGCCGGTCTCCATCGCCGCGCGGGCGACGGCGGTGGCGACGACGCCCATCAGCCGCGGGTCGAAGGGCTTCGGGATCAGATAGTCGGGGCCGAAGGTCAGCCGCTCGCCGCGATAGGCCGCCGCGGCTTCCGCCGAGGTGGTGGCGCGGGCCAGCGCCGCGATCCCCTCGATGCAGGCGAGCTGCATCGCGTCGTTGATCTCGGTCGCGCCCACGTCCAGCGCGCCGCGGAAGATGAACGGGAAGCACAGGACGTTGTTGACCTGGTTCGGATAGTCGCTGCGCCCGGTGGCGATCACCGCGTCGGGCGAGACCGCGCGCACCTCGTCGGGCAGGATCTCGGGCGTGGGGTTGGCGAGCGCGAAGACGATCGGCCGCGGCGCCATCCGCGCCACCATCTCGGGCTTCAGCACCCCCGGTCCCGACAGGCCGAGGAACAGGTCCGCGCCGTCGATCACCTCGCCCAGCGTCCGCAGGTCGGTCGGCTGCGCATAGGCCGCCTTCTGCGGGGTCATGTCCTCGGTGCGGCCCTCGTAGACCACCCCGTGGATGTCGGCGAGCCAGACGTTCTCGCGCCGCACGCCCAGCTTCAGCAGCATGTTGAGACAGGCGATCCCCGCCGCCCCGCCGCCGGTCGAGACGACCTTGATGTCCTCGAACCCCCGCCCCGTCACCCGCAGCGCGTTGGTGGCGGCGGCGCCCACGACGATGGCGGTGCCATGCTGGTCGTCGTGGAACACCGGGATGTTCATCGTCTCGCGGCACAGCTTCTCGACGATGAAGCACTCGGGCGCCTTGATGTCCTCGAGGTTGATCGCCCCGAAGGTCGGCTCGAGCGCGCGGACGATGGCGGCGAGCTTCTCGGGGTCGGGCTCGTTCACCTCGAGGTCGAAGCAGTCGATGTTGGCGAATTTCTTGAAGAGGACCGCCTTGCCCTCCATCACGGGCTTCGCGGCCGCGGCGCCGATGTTGCCGAGCCCCAGCACCGCCGTCCCGTTCGACACCACCGCGACGAGGTTCGCCCGCGCCGTATAGCGCGCCGCGGTGGCGGGATCGGCCTTGATCTCGAGGCAGGCCTCGGCCACGCCGGGCGAATAGGCGAGGCTCAGGTCGCGGCCGTTGGCCAGCGGCTTCGTCGCCCGGATCTCGAGCTTTCCGGGCTTCGGCAGCTCGTGATAGTTCAGCGCCGCCTGCCGTGCCGTGTCCTGCCGCCGCTCGTCCATCGCATCCCCGCCCGGTTGGTCCTTTCCGCCGTCCTATCCCTGCCGACGTGGCGTCACAACCCGCCCGTCCCGCGCTTTCCGCCAGTCGAAACCCGCCGCTTGCACCTCGGGCAGGGCAGGGGGATGATGCCCCCCAACGGCCAAAGGAGTCCCGCCCATGTCCCTCATCGACGCCGCCCGCCGGGTGCGCGAGACCGCCTACGCCCCCTATTCCGGCTTCAAGGTCGGCGCCGCGCTGCGCGCGCCCTCGGGCCGCATCTACGCCGGCTGCAACGTCGAGAACGTCGCCTACCCCGAGGGCACCTGCGCCGAGGCCGGCGCCATCGCCGCGATGGTGGCGGGGGGTGAGACCGAGATCACCGAAATCTGCGTGATCGCCGACAGCCCCCACCCGACGCCCCCCTGCGGCGGCTGCCGTCAGAAGCTGGCCGAGTTCGCGCGCGAGGGCACGCCGGTGCTGCTCGCCACGCTCGACGGCGAGACGCTCGCCACCACCGTGGGCGAGCTGCTGCCCGGCCGGTTCGCGGCCAGCCACATGGACCGCGCCTGATGTTCGACCCGCGCCCGATCATCGCCGCGGTGCGCGACGGGCGCGGCCTCGACGCGGCGGGCGCGGCGCGAATCGCCCGCGGCCTCGCCGATTGCAGCGTCAGCGACGCGCAGGCCGGGGCCTTCGCCATGGCCGTCCTGACCCGCGGCCTCGGCCCCGAGGGCCGCGCGGCGCTCACCCGGGCGATGCGCGACTCCGGCCGGGTGCTGGCCTGGGACTTGCCCGGCCCGGCGGTCGACAAGCACTCGACCGGCGGCATCGGCGACGTGACCTCGCTGATCGTGGCCCCCCTCGTCGCCGCCTGCGGCGCCTATGTCCCGATGGTCTCGGGCCGCGGCCTCGGCCACACCGGCGGCACGCTCGACAAGCTCGAGGCGATCCCCGGCTTCCGCACCGACCTCGACGAGGCCGCCTTCCGCCGCATCGTCGCGGACGTGGGCTGCGCCATCGTCGCGGCCTCGGCCGACCTCGCCCCCGCCGACCGCCGCCTCTACGCCATCCGCGACGAGGCCGCAGCGGTCGAGACCATCGACCTCATCACCCCCTCGATCCTGTCGAAGAAACTGGCGGCCGGGCTCGACGGGCTGGTGCTCGACGTCAAGTCCGGCTCGGGCGCCTTCCTCACCGACCCAGCAGCCGCCCGCGACCTCGCCCGCGCGCTGGTCGACACGTCCACCGCCGCCGGCTGCCCCACGGTGGCGCTCATCACCGACATGGACCAGCCGCTCGCCCGCGCCGCCGGCAACGCGGTCGAGGTCGCCGCCGCCCTCACCGTCCTGCGCGGCGAGCCCGGCGAGGAGCCGCTGCGCGACCTCTCGCTGGCGCTCGCCGCCGAGTGCCTGCGCGTCGGCGGCATCCCCGACGCCGAGGCCCGCGTGGCGCAGGCCCTCGCCTCGGGCGAAGCGGCCGAGCGCTTCGCCCGCATGGTCGCAGCGCAGGGCGGCCCCGCCGACATCTTCGCGGCCCCGCTGCCCACCGCCCCGGTCATCCGCGACATCCCCACCCCATGCGACGCGGGCACCCATGTCGCCCGCATCGACGCGACCGCGCTCGGCCACGCCGTCCTCGCGCTGGGCGGCGGCCGCATCCGCGCCGGCGCCCCCATCGACCCGGCCGTGGGCCTGACCGACCTCGCCCGCCTGGGCGAGCCCGCCCCGCGCCTCGGCCGCGTCCACACCGCGACCGAGGCCGCCGCGCGGGCCACCATCGCCGCCGTCCAGACGGCCTACACGCTCGGCCCCCCGACCGACCCCGGCCCGCTGATCCGCGAGCGCCTGACATGACCGCGCCCCCCGCCCACCGGGCGCGGCAAGCCCCGCTTCTTTCCTGCCCCCAGATATCCTGGGGGGGCCGGCCCACGGCCGGCGGGGGCAAATCCCCCCAACCCGACGCACGAGACCCCGCATGACCCGCGCCTTCCTCATCGTCCTCGACAGCGTCGGCATCGGCGGCGCCCCCGACGCCCACCGCTTCGCCTCGGGCGGCGTCCCCGACACCGGCGCCAACACCGTGGGCCACATCATCCGCGACCGTGGCCTCGCCACGCCGACGCTTGACGCGCTCGGCCTGCGCGCCGCGCTTGCGCTCGCCAACGGCCAGCCCTGGGACGGCCCCGCCCCGCAGGGCCTCTGGGCCGCGGCGACCGAGACCTCCTCGGGCAAGGACACCCCCTCGGGCCACTGGGAACTGGCCGGCGTGCCGGTGCCGTGGGACTGGCACAGCTTCCCCGACACGCACCCCGCCTTCCCGCCCGACCTCTCGGCCCGCATCGCCCGGCTGGCCGGGACCGAGGGGATCCTGGGCGACTGCCACGCCTCGGGGACCGAGATCATCGACCGGCTCGGGGCCGAGCACCTCCGCACGGGCTGGCCCATCGCCTACACCTCGGTGGACAGCGTCGTGCAGATCGCCGCGCATGAAGAGGCGTTCGGCCTCGACCGCCTCATCACCCTCTGCGAGGCACTCGCCCCCAGCGTCCACGCGATGCGCGTGGGCCGGGTCATCGCCCGCCCCTTCACCGGGGCCGAGGGCGCCTTCCACCGCACCCCGAACCGGCGCGACTTCGCCATCGCACCCCCCGCCGACACGATCCTTGATCTGGCCCAGGGCGCGGGCCGCACCACCCACGCCATCGGCAAGATCGGCGACATCTTCAGCCACCGCGGCATCACGCGGCTGCACAAGGGCAAGTCCGACGCCGACCTCGCCGAGCACCTGATCCGCTTGGGGCGCGAGGCCGAACCCGGCAGCCTGACCTTCGCCAATTTCGTCGAGTTCGACAGCCTCTACGGCCACCGCCGCGACGTGGCGGGCTACGGCGCGGCGCTGGAATGGTTCGACGGCGTGGCCGCGCGCTTCCTCGCCACGCTGGGGCCGGGGGATCTCGCGATCTTCACCGCCGACCACGGCAACGACCCGACCTGGGCCGGCACCGACCACACCCGCGAGCGCGTGCCGGTCCTCGGCTGGGGCACGCCGCCCCACGCCGCGGGCCTCATCGCCTATGCCGACGTCGGCGCCACGGTCGCGGCCCATCTCGGCATCCCCGCCCCCGCGCATGGCCGCAACGTGCTGCCATGATCCCCAAGATCGAACTGCACCTCCACCTCGAGGGCGCCGCACCCCCCGCACTGATCCGCAGCCTCGCCGCCGAAAAGCGCCGCGATCTCGGCCCGATCTTCGCCCCCGACGGCCGCTACCGCTGGACCGACTTCGCCGACTTCCTGCGCGTCTACGAGGCCGCCACCGCCGTCCTCGACGGCCCCGAGGACTACGCCCGCCTGCTCGCCGTGGTGCTGGAAAACTGCGCCGAGCAGGGCGCGATCTACGCCGAGCTCTTCGTCTCGCCCGCGTTCTGCGGCGGCGGCGACTTGACCGCCTGGCGCGAGCACGTCGCCGCCTGGTCCGAGGTCGCCGCGGCGTTCGACGCCCAGGGCATCTCCAGCCGCGGCATCGTCACCCCCATCCGCCACCTCGGCCCCGACCGCGCCCGCGCCTCCGCCCGCTGCGCCGCCGAGACGGCGGGCGAGGGCGGGCAGGGCTGGATCGCCGGCTTCGGCCTCGCCGGCGCCGAGACCGCGGGCCAGCCGCAGGATTTCGCCTGGAGCTTCGACTGCGCCCGCGAGGCCGGGCTCGGCCTCACCTGCCACGCCGGCGAATGGCGCGGCCCCCAGTCGGTGCGCGACGCCCTCAGCCTCGGCGTCACCCGCCTCGGCCACGGCGTCCGCGCCATCGAGGATGCCGCGCTCGTCCGCGACCTCGCCGAGCAGGGGGTGACGCTCGAAGTCTGCCCCGGCTCGAACATCGCCCTCGGGCTCTACCCCGACTGGCCGTCCCACCCCATCGCCCGGCTCGCCGACGCGGGCTGCCGGGTCACGGTCTCGACCGACGACCCGCCGTTCTTCGACACCACGCTCACGCGCGAATACGACCGCCTCGCCGGGGCCTTCGGCTGGGGCGAGGCCGAGTTCGCGCGGATGAATCACTGGGCGCTCGACGCGGCCTTCTGCGACGCGGCGACCCGCGCCCGGCTGCGCCAGCGGCTTCCCGCGCCATGACCCGATCGTTCGCATGAACTGTGCATGAACGCTGCATGAACCTTGCACGAACATCAGACCGTTTTCACACCGCTGCCGAGGCCCCCATGAGCACCCAACATCTCACCGTCGTCACCCACCCGCTGGTCCAGCACAAGCTGACGCTGATGCGCGACAAGGCGACCTCGACCGCCAGCTTCCGCCGCCTGCTGCGCGAGATCTCGCTGCTGCTCGCCTACGAGGTGACGCGCGAGCTGGAACTGACGACGACCACCATCGAGACGCCCCTCTGCACCATGCAAGCCCCTCTGCTGGAAGGGAAAAAACTGGCGCTCATCTCGATCCTGCGGGCCGGGAACGGGCTGATGGACGGGATTCTGGAACTGATTCCCGCCGCCCGCGTGGGCTTCATCGGCCTTTACCGCGACCCTGAGACGCTGCAGCCGGTGCAGTATTATTCCAAGGTGCCGAACGCGCTCGACGCACGCATGGTGATCGTCGTGGACCCGATGCTGGCGACCGGCAACTCGTCGGTCGCCGCCATCGACCTGCTCAAGGCGCAAGGTGCTAAAAACCTTAGATTCTTGTGCCTTCTGGCGTCGCCCGAAGGGGTGGCGCGGATGGCCGAGGCGCATCCCGACGTGCCCATCGTGACCGCCGCGCTGGACGAGCGGCTCGACGATCACGGCTACATCGTGCCGGGCCTGGGCGACGCCGGCGACCGGATGTTCGGCACGAAATAGGGCTGCGTTAACCCGGCCTTAGCGCGCCGCGCGTAATCCTGCCCGAACGGCGATTCGGCTGTGGGAGTGGCGATGCGCATCACCGGTTTTTCCGCCCTGGCGGTCCTCGCCGCAGTGGCCCTGCTGGCGCTGCCCCCGCCCGTCCACGCAGCCGGCGGCGCCCACGACGCCGCGCCCGCCGCGGGCGAACACGCCGCCGCCGAACCCGCGGCCGAGCGGGTCGTGACCGTGCCCGAAGGCCCGCTGCGCAGCCCCGACATCCCGCCCGAGGAGCTCGCCGACCGCGCCCCCGCCGAAGTCCCGCCCCCCGGCTTCACCGCGGCGCAATACATTGATTCGCAAGGCTGCGTCTTCGTGCGGGCCGGTGGGGGCTGGGCCGCGCGCATCGCCCGCGACGGCTCGGCGATCTGCGGCTATCCGCCCACGCTCTCGGCCCGCCGCACCGATCCTGACCGCCCTCCGACGCTCTTCGCGCCACCCGAGGAGCCCCGCGCCCAGCGGATCGAGCGCGTCTTGACGGAAACCATCGTCCCCAACCTCATCGAGGGCGAACTGGTGACCCCGCCCGCCGCGCCGCACCCGCTGGCGTCATCGGCGGCGGGCGATGCGCCGAGCGTGGCGGCCGTGGACAACCAACCCCCGGCCGCCACCGTGGCGACCGATCCGAAAGGCTCGCCCGAAAACGGCGGCCCCGTGGTGGCGCCCTCCCCCGGCCCCGCCAAGCCCGCCGACCCCCTCGGCCTCTCGGCCCTCGTGCGCGAGGCGAGCGTCGCGACCGTGCCCGACCCATCGCTCCGACACGCACGGCTCTGCGCCCTCACGGGTGCCGACGCCACCCCGCAGCCCGGCCTCGGCGGCGCCACCGCGCTCGGCTTCTGCGGCCCTGCGTCGGTCAGCCTGTCGCCGCAAACCCGCCCCGAGGTGCCCGCACCAAGCCGGGCGAGGATTGCCACCGCCGCCCCTGCGCCCTCTCTGGCCGCGCGAGGTGCCAGCCCGACCCGGTCCGTCGCGACGCCGAAAGCGCCCCGCCAACCCACCCCGACATCCGCCCGCGCGGCCACCGAACGACGCACGACGACCGCGGCGCGGCAGGGGACCGAGCCGATGATTCCCCCCGGCGCGCGCTACGTCCAGATCGGCGCCTTCCGCGACGCTGGGAACGCAGCCCGTACCGCGCGCCGTGTCTCTGACCTCGGCCTTCCCGTCGCGCGTTCGCTGCAGGGACAGACGCAGCTCATCATGGTCGGCCCGCTGACCGGCCGCGAGGCCGTGGTGCGCGCCCTCGACCGCGTCCGCCGCGCCGGCTTCCGCGATGCCTACGCGCGGCGGTGAGGTCGCTGCGTCGTCGAGGCTTGCCGCAACTCCCATGCGGTCTGCCGCAGTCCCCCGTTCGCGCGGGGACTGGACGCGACGATCAGGATCGCCACAATCGTCCCAGTCAATCTGCAGCAGGGGCGTGCCCGCAACGTGACCGCACTGACCCAGTTCGAGCGGCTCGAGGCGCCGGGTGTCTGGAGGGCCGCGCCCGGCGCCCGGCTGCGCGACATCGTCGTCTCCTTCGGCGACGCCTCGCTGATCCTGCGCGATCCGCGCTCGGAAGAGCCGCTGTCGCACTGGTCGCTGCCCGCCGTCACACGCCTCAATCCCGGCCAGATGCCCGCCATCTTCGCCCCCGGAGACGCCGCGCAGGACGAGGTGGTCGAGATCGACGACCGGCTGATGGTCGAGGCCATCGAGCGCGTCCACACCGCGATCCTCGCCAGCCGCCCACGCCCCGGACGGCTGCGCGGCGCATTGATCTGGTCCACCCTCGGGGCGCTGGCGCTGGCGGCGGTCATCTGGCTGCCCGGCGCCGTCATGGCCCACGCTGCCCGGATCGCGCCGCCGGCCCAACGCACCGCGGTCGGGATGGAGCTTCTGTCCGACATGAGCCGGACGGCCGGTCAGCCCTGCGACCGGGCGGCCGGCGCGGCCGTGCTCGACCGGCTGTCGGCGCGGCTGCTCGGCCCGGGCGGGCGGATCGTCGTGCTGCCCGCCACCCTGCGCGGCGCCCGCGCTCTGCCGGGACGGATCGTGGTGATCGGCGACGACATGATCGCCGGCGCGCCGGGGCCCGAGGTCGCGGCCGGCCACGTCCTCGCCGCCGACGTCGCTGCAGGGGTGTCCGATCCGCTCGGCGAGGTCATCCACGCCGCCGGGCTACGGGCGGCCGTCGAGATGCTGGTCACTGGCGCTTTGCCCGAGACGGCCGTCGCCGGGCAGGGCGCAGCGCGCCTCCTCGCCCCCGCGCCTCGCCCCGATGACGAGGCGCTGCTGTCCCGGCTGGAGACCGCCGGCGTACCCAGCCAGCCCTACGCCCGCTCGCTGGACCCGAGCGGCGAGACGGTCCTCACCCTGATCGAGGCCGACCCCTTCCGCACCACCGCGCCGCCCGAGCCGCTGATGAGCGGGGGCGAGTGGGTGCAGTTGCAGCAGATCTGCGCGGGGTGAGGGGGACGGGGTCGATCCGCCAGTGGGCAAAGAGCGGTGAGTGCCCGGTGTTGTTGGATTGGGGGGGCTTGCCGGAGTCGTTCAACAGAACATCTGAGCAGTATCGACGCCCGGCCACTTCACTCGCGGTGGTGAGTTCGATGGGCGATTGCACGCTGCTGCTGACGCAGCGTCGGTAAACCCTGCAAACGTGAAGAGCGGGAGCCGTCCGCAGTCGGGCGGGCCCGTTATCGTGTCGCTAGAACGTGGTGTCCGTCCGCCGCTGTCCTTTCCTCTCGGTCTAACGACCTGGCGGTGAAACCGTCAAAGAACCTCTGTTTGTCGCCGCCCGTTGCGGACACTCGCTGGCTCTAGTTCATGAACCCGAAGCCGGCTCACCTAATCGGTTCGGGTGCTGCACGAACCGTCGCTTGCAAGGCGCTTATGCTACTCCACCGATTGGCTGCGGCTAATAAGAGCAATCGTCAGGCAGCTTTCAGTTCGGCAGACCGTTTTCCCGCCGGTGTAAGCGGCTGCACACTGGGGAATTCAGTTATTGTCGTTCATTTGGCTTAACTCACCCCCAAAACTGTTCAACCGCGCAGTGGATAACGCAAGCAACAGATAGACATGCGGTAACCCGCAGCAACCCGGCGCAACGATTGCAACATTTCATCCGCCGCCACTTGGGCGGTCTGCGGGCCCACTGACGCCAGTGGCCACGCTTGGTCGGCGAGAGCAGAGTTCTTAGGATCTTAGTTTCCCTCAGTCCACTCTCCACCCCCCGCCCCGCACCTCGGCGGTTGTCAACCGCGCCGGGCGGGGGTAACCCGCGGCCATGATCGACCATCCCACTCCCGATGCGCCGTTGAGGATCGGCACCCGCGGCTCGGCGCTTGCGCTGGCCCAGGCCCATGAAACGCGTGACCGGCTGGCCGCGGCGCATGGCTTGCCCGCGGACGCCTTTGACATCGTCGTCATCAAGACGACAGGCGACCGGGTGCTCGACCGGCCGCTGCGCGAGATCGGCGGCAAGGGGCTCTTCACCCGCGAGATCGAGGACGCGCTGCTCGACGCGCGGATCGACATCGCGGTGCACTCGATGAAGGACATGCCGGTGCTGCAGCCGGACGGGCTGGTGATCGACTGCTACCTGCCGCGCGAGGATGTGCGCGACGCGTTCGTGAGCGCGCGGTGGGATACGATTTCGGCGCTGCCGGCGGGGACAGTCGTCGGCTCGTCGAGCCTGCGGCGGCGCGCGCAGCTGGCGCACCGGCGTCCCGATCTGACGCTGGTCGAGTTCCGGGGCAACGTCCAGACGCGGATGCGCAAGCTCGCAGAAGGGGTGGCCGAGGCGACGTTTCTCGCCATGGCGGGGCTGACCCGGCTGGGGATGCTGGACGTGGTGAAAAGCCGCATCTCGCCCGAGGAGATGCTGCCCGCCGTGGCGCAGGGCGCCATCGGCGTCGAGCGGCGGGCGGACGACGCACGGGCCGGGGCGCTGCTGGCGGCGATCTCGGACCAGTCGACGACGCTGCGGGTCGAGGCCGAGCGCGCCTTTCTGCGCCGGCTCGACGGGTCGTGTGAGACCCCCATCGCGGGGCTTGCCGAACTCGACGGCGACCGGCTGATGCTGCGGGGCGAGATCCTGCTGCCGGACGGGTCGATCTCGATCACCGGCACGCGCGAGGGCTCGTCCGCGGATGGCGTGGCGATGGGCCGCGATCTGGCCGAGGAGCTGCTGGGCCGGGCACCGCCTGAGTTCCTCGAGCTGAGCGGCATCTCGCCCGATCGCGGCTCCCCGCCGCTGCGCTGATGTACTTCAGAACGCATGCCGAGCGAGGCCGAACTCTCAATTGTGAAAGTGGCCGGCAAGCGGCAGGGTGTCGCCGCCTAACCTAGCAAACGCCCCTGCTTCGCCTGCTCACGGTCAGGTAGCGCCCGCGTCCAAACAGCCGCGCGCCGCCAAATGAATCCGCCTCAATAGCTGCGGATCAATCCCACCAGCCGGCCCTGCACCTTCACCTTGTCCTCGGGCAGCATCCGCGTCTCATAGGCCGGGTTGGCCGCCTCGAGCGCGATCATCCCGCCCTTGCGGCGATAGCGCTTGAGCGTCGCCTCGGCGCCCTCGACCAGTGCCACGACGATGTCGCCGTTCTCGGCCGTGTCCTGCTCGCGGATCACCACCACGTCGCCGTCGTTGATCCCCGCCTCGATCATCGAATCGCCGCGCACCTCGAGCGCGTAGTGATGCTCGCGCCCGGTCAGCATCGAGCCGGGGACGGCAATGTGGTGCGAGACTTCCGAGATCGCCTCGATCGGGACACCGGCGGCGATGCGGCCCATCACCGGCAGCTCGACCGCAGGGCTGTCGACGATGTCCATGGCCCCGCGCGGGCGGCCGACGCTCGCGCGGCGGTCGCCGTCGATCACCCGCGGGGCAAAGCCGGGCGTGGCGCCCTGGGCGCCCTCACCCTCGTCGCGCAGCAGCGCGTCGGGCAGGCGGACGATTTCCAGCGCGCGGGCGCGATGGGGCAGGCGGCGGATGAAGCCGCGTTCCTCGAGGGCAGTCACGAGCCGGTGGATCCCCGATTTCGAGCGCAGGTCCAGCGCCAGTTTCATTTCATCGAACGACGGCGGCACCCCGTCGCGGGCCATCCGCGTCTGGATGAAGTCGAGCAGCTCGATCTGTTTTCTCGTCAGCATGGTCGGCCCGTCCCCCGCATTCGGCTGCCGTGTTCATCCAATGTTCTAGACCCGTTCACCTTTCAGGTCAACGGATAAGCCGATTCGCATGAAGGATCGGTTAACGCGGCAGCGGAATATAGGCGACCGGGGCGCCCGCCTCGCGGGCCGGATCGCCGGGCGCGCGGACCAGCAGCGCCTGCGCCTCGGCCATGAGCGACAGCCGGGCCGAATCCTGGTCGGGGAACGGCGTCACGATCACCCCGTCGGGACCGTCCGAGAGCGTCGCGCGCAGATAGTGCTGGCGGTCTCCCTCGGGCCCGAGCGCGCGGCCCAGCCGGCCGTGGCGCAGGGGCGGCGCGGGCGTGGCGTCGCCCTGCATCCGCCGCACCAGCGGCTGCAGGAACAGGATCGCGGTGACGATGGCCGAGACCGGGTTGCCGGGCAGGCCGAGCAGCGCCATCTCGTCCAGCCGGCCGGCCATCAGCGGCTTGCCGGGCCGCATGGCGATGCGGTGGAAGGCGCGCGCCATCCCCCGATCGGCGGCGACGCGGCCGATCAGGTCGTGGTCGCCCACCGAGGCCCCGCCGATGGTCACCAGCAGGTCCGACCCCTCCGCGGCAGCGAAGCCTGCGCGCAGCGAGGCCTCGCTGTCGCGGGCCAGCGGCAGGATGCGGGGCACCCCGCCCGCCGCCGCCACCAGCGCCGCGATGGCGAGGTCGTTCGAGCTGACGATCTGGCCGGGGCCGGGGGCCTCGCCGGGACGCACCAGCTCGTCGCCGCCCGCGAGGACCGCGACGACCGGGGCGCGCCCGACGGTCACGCGCGGGACGTTCATCGCGGCCAAGAGGCCGATGTCGGCGGCCGACAGCCGCCGCCCGGCGGCGAGGCGGTCGCCCTCGGCGAAGTCGCTGCCGCGGCGGCGGATGTTGTCGTGGCCGGGGGCCGAGGCGATGGTGACGCGGTCGGCCTCGCGCCGGGCGTGTTCCTGCATCACCACGAGGTCGGCGCCCTCGGGCACCGGCGCCCCGGTGAAGATCCGCGCCGCGGTGCCGGGCGCGAGCGGGGCGGCGAGGGCGCGCCCGGCGGCGGCCTCGCCCACCACCGGCAGCGGGCCGGGCAGGTCGGCGGCGCGCAGGGCATAGCCGTCCATCGCGGCGGAATCGAACGGCGGCTGGGTGATCCGCGCGACCGCGTCAGAGAGCAGCACCCGGCCCGCGGCGTCGCTCAGGTCCACGTCCTCGGCCTGCGGCGCGGGGGCGAGGCCCAGCACCAGCGCCAGCGCGTCCTCGACCGTCAGCAGGCTCACGGCGCGGCCTCGGGGCCGGTGCCGGGCGCGCGGAAGCTGCCCGACTTGCCGCCGGTCTTCGAGAGCAGCCGCACCCCCTCGATCCGCATGTCCTTCTGCGCCGCCTTGAGCATATCATAGACGGTCAGCGCGGCGACGGTGGCGGCGGTCAGCGCCTCCATTTCGACGCCGGTGCGGCCGGTGGTGCGCGCGGTCGCGGTGATCCGCACCCCGGGCAGGGCGGGGTCGGGCACCAGCTCGACCGCCACCTTGTCGAGCGGCAGCGGATGGCAGAGCGGGATCAGCTCGGCGGTGCGCTTGGCGCCCATGATCCCGGCGAGGCGCGCGACGCCCAGCACGTCGCCCTTGGCGGCGCCGCCGGTGGCCAGCGCCAGCGTTTCGGGGGCCATGACCACGGCGGCCTCGGCCACCGCCTCGCGCTGGGTGGGGGCCTTGCCCGAGACGTCGACCATGTGCGCTTGTCCCGCGGCGTCGAAATGGGTCAGCGTCATGCGTCGCCCCCGAGGATCGCGCGGGTCGCGGCGGTCACGTCGTCCTGCCGCATCAGGCTTTCTCCGATGAGGAAGCGGCTGATGCCGGCCTCCATCATCCGGGCGAGGTCGGCGTGGGTGAAGAGGCCGCTTTCGCAAACCAGTTGCCGGTCGGGTGGCAGCATCGGCGCGAGTTGAAGCGTCGTCTCAAGATCAACGTGGAAGGTCTTAAGATTACGGTTGTTCACCCCGATGAGCGGCGAGCGCAGGCGCAGCGCCCGCTCCATCTCGGGGGCGTCGTGGACCTCAATCAGCGCGTCGATGCCCCAGTGCCGGGCGGCGTCCTCGAGCTCGGCCGCCAGCGTGTCATCGACCGAGGCCATGATGATCAGGATGCAGTCGACGCCCCAGGCGCGGGCCTCGGCGACCTGATAGGGGTCGTAGAGGAAATCCTTGCGCAGCACCGGCAGGCTGCAGGCCGCGCGGGCGGCGGTGAGGAACTCGGGCGCCCCCTGAAAGGACGGCGCGTCGGTCAGCACCGACAGGCAGTCGGCGCCCCCGGCCTCATAGGCGCGGGCGAGCGCGGGCGGGTCGAAGTCGGGGCGGATCAGGCCCTTGGAGGGGCTGGCCTTCTTGATCTCGGCGATCAGCGCCGGGCCGGTGGCGGCGGCGCGGTCGAGCGCTGCGGCGAAGCCCCGCACCGGGGGGGCGGCGCGGGCGGCGGCCTCGACCTCGGCCAGCGGGCGGGCGGCGCGGGCGGCGGCGATTTCGTCGAGCTTGTAGGTCTTGATGCGGTCGAGAATATCCATGCCGGCACCCTAGCCGCGCCGGGCGGGGGACGGAAGGGCGCTCAGGCGCCCGCCGACCAGTCGATGGGAGGCTCGCCGCGGGCGGTCAGCCAGGCGTTGACGCGCGAGAAGGGGCGCGAGCCGAAGAACCCGCGCGGCGCCGAAAGCGGCGAGGGGTGGGCGCTGGCGAGGGTCAGGTCGATGGGCCGCGGCAGGCCGGCCAGCGCCGTTTGCGCGTGGGCGCCCCAGAGCACGAACGCGAGCGGCCGTTCCGCCTGCGCCGCGGCCACCGCCTGTCGCGCGAGCGCCCCCCAGCCCCAGCGCGCATGGCTGCCCGCCGCGCCCGGCGCCACGCTGAGCGCGGTGTTCAGAAGCAGCACCCCCTGGCGCGCCCAGCTGGTGAGGTCGCCCGAGGGCGGCGCCTGCCCGGTGTCGGCGGCGAGCTCGGCGAAGATGTTGGCCAGCGAGCGCGGCGGGCGGACGCCGGGATTGACCGAAAAGGCGAGGCCGTTCGCGTGGCCCGGCGTGGGGTAGGGGTCCTGCCCGAGGATCACCACCCGCACCTCGGCCGGAGCCACGGCCTCGAGCGCGGCGAAGAGGCGGTCGGGGCCGGGCAGGTAGGGGGCGGCCGCGAGGCGGGCGCGGATCGCGGGCCATGGGTCGGCGAAGAACGGCAGGTGGGCCCAGGCGGCGGGCGGGGTGGGCATCGTCAGTGCAGGCCGGGTGAGACGCGCCCGGGGGCGGTGGTGGGCTGCGGGACGGGCGCGGCTGGAAGGGGCATGGCGTCGATGGGCAAAGGCGGGTGAAACACGGGCAAGACGGCCGATGCGGGCAGCGCTGAGGCGGGCAGAGCCGGAGCGAGCGGAGCGGGGGCAGGAAGAGCCGCTGCAGGCAGAGCCGACGCGGGAAGAACCTTCCCCAGCAGAGCCGACGCGGCCCGAACCTTGGCCGGCAGAGCCGCCGCGGTCAGAGCCAGGGCTTGCAGCACCCGGACCGGCAGAGCGACGGCCGGCATCGTCAGAGCGGCGGCAGCTCGGCCTGCACGCGGCGCGGCAGGCTCGCGCGGATCAGCCGGTAGCTGGCCTCGACGCGGTGGCGCAGCTCGTCCGGGTCGGCGTCAAGCGGCAGGGCCACCCAGCTGCGGTGCAGATAGGGCGCGCGGGTGGCGACGCCGGCCTCGATCAGCAGCTCGGCGGTCTCGATCCCGTCGGTCTTGACCGACACCGCCCCGGTCGATGTCCCGACGATGGCGAAGATCTTGCCGCAGACCTTCCAGACCTCGTGGCCCTCGCCGAAGGGCTCGCTGACCCCGGCGCCGGGGTGCGCGGCGCAGAGCGCGTTGACCTCGGCGCGGGTCATGGGTTCAGCCCTCGGCCGGCGGCGCGCCGGTGACGGCGGCGAGGCGCGCCAGCCGGTCGCGCGCGGCGCCCGAGTCGATCGCCTCGCGCGCCATCGCGGCCCCCTCGCGCAGGTCGGCGGCCCGGCCCGCGACCAGCAGTGCCGCTGCTGCGTTGAGCAGCACCGCGTCGCGGTAGGCACCGGGCGCGCCGTCGAGCAGCGCCTTGAGCGCCGCGGCATTCTCGGCCGGGGTGCCGCCGACGATCTCCTCGAACGGGTGGACGGGCAGGCCCGCGTCCTCGGGTGCCACCTCGAACTCGGTCACCGTGCCGTCCTTGAGCGCCGCCACCCGCGAGGGGGCCGAGATCGCCAGCTCGTCGGTGCCGTCGCCGCCGTGGACCAGCCACACCGCGTCCGAGCCGAGGTCGCGCAGCGTCTCGGCCATCGGGCGCAGCCAGTCGGCCGAGAACGCCCCGGTGAGCTGGCGGCGCACGCCGGCCGGGTTGGTCAGCGGCCCGAGGATGTTGAACACCGTCCGGGTGCCGAGCTCGGTCCGCGCGGGACCGACGTGGCGCATCGCCGGGTGGTGCATCGGCGCCATCATGAAGCAGATGCCGGCCGCGTCCAGCGCCTCCTGCGCCCTGGCCGGGCCGCCCATCACGTCGAGCCCGAGATGCGTCAGCGCGTCCGCGCTGCCGGATTTCGAGCTGAGGTTGCGGTTGCCGTGCTTGGCGACCGCAACCCCCGCGCCCGCCACCACGAAGGCCGTCGCAGTCGAGATGTTGAGCGTGCCCTTGCCGTCGCCGCCGGTGCCGACGATGTCCATCGCCCCCTCGGGCGCCCGCACCCGGTGCATCCGGGCGCGCATGGCGCGAGCGGCGGCGGCGATCTCGTCCACCGTCTCGCCGCGCACCCGCATCGCCATCAAGAGCCCGCCGATCTGCGCCGGGGTGGCCTTGCCGTCGAAGAGCGCGCCAAAGGCCGCCTCGGCCTCCTCGCCCGTCAGGGGGCGGGACGCGGCGAGGCCGATCAGCGGGCGGATGTCGGTCGTCTCGGTCATGCAGTCTCCTTGAGCGGCGCGCCGGCCCCGTTGCCGCAGCGGCGCAGCCAGTTGGCGATCATCGCGTGGCCGTGCTCGGAGCGGATGCTTTCGGGATGGAACTGCACCCCCTCGACCGGCAGCGTGCGGTGCGCGACGCCCATGATGGTGCCGTCGGCGGCCGTCGCGGTGACGCGCAGCGCCTCGGGCAGGGTTTCGGGCTCGAGCGTCAGCGAGTGATAGCGCGTGGCCCTGAGCGGCGAGGGCAGCCCGGCGAAGAGGCCGGTGCCGTCGTGGCTGATGGCGTCGACCTTGCCGTGCACGATCCGCGCGGCGCGGACGACGCGGCCGCCGAACGCCTCGCCGATCGCCTGGTGGCCAAGGCAGACGCCCATCACCGGCACGCCTGCGTCGGCGGCGGCGCGGATCAGCGGGACGATGATCCCGGCCTGCGCCGGGGCCTTGGGGCCGGGCGAGATCAGGATGCCCGCGGGGCGGCGGGCCAGCGCCTCGGCCACGGTCAGGGCGTCGTTGCGGATGACCTCGACCGTGGCGCCGGCCTCGCCGAGGTAGTGCACGAGGTTCCAGGTGAAGCTGTCGTAGTTGTCGATCATGAGGATCGACGGAGGGGCCATCCCGTCCGTCCGGGCGTCCGGGCCGGGGGCCGGGGCGAGGGGCTGGCGGCGGACGGTCGCGGCCGATGATGGGACCGATGATGGGGCCTGTGCGGGGGCCGGTTCGGGGGCCTGTTCTGGGGCCGGGGCGGTCATGGCGGGCTCGTGGCAGGGGCGGGGCGTCGCCGCCCCGCGAAGGGGGGTGGCCCGCGGATTGCGGTGGGCTATAGATGCTCTCAAGCGGCGCACAGGGTCAACCCTGCCCCCCGTCCGGGGCGCGGGGTCGGTCCGCCAAGCGCTTGGGGCAGGCGACGGGTCCGGTTGACGGGCCGCGGTCAGGCCGGCTGGACGGACAGGGCAGGCGAAGGGCGGACGATGGGATTTTTTCGCGGTCTCGCGCATGGCACGCTGATGAGCGCCGCGACGCTGGCGGCGCTGTCGCTGGCCCTGCCGCCGGTGGATCGGGAGGCGGTGCCTGCGGCCGGCCTCGAGGCCGGTGGGTCGGGGGCGGCGGGGGTGTCTCCGGCGGGCGCACCTGCGGCGGGCGGTGCTGTGGACGGGGCGGCGGCTGCGCCGGGCGAGATAGCACGGGGTCCGGTGGCGGGTGAGGCGGTCGAGACGGACCGCGGTCCGGTCACGCCGGACGCGGCGTCATCGGCTGGCGTCGCCGCGACGAGCCCTGCCACCGACACCGACACCGGACCTGTTGCGGCTCCCTCAACGCCGGTCTCGGGAGCACCCGCGGACCCGGCGACCCCGCCGGGGACTGATGCGGAGGTGACGGCCACGCAGACGTCGCCGTCGGCCGGTGTGCCTGCCTCAGACGGGCCTGCGGCCGAGCAACTGCCGTCGCCGGTGGGCTCCGAGTTCCGCCGCGCGGGCGACGACAGCCCGCGCCCGCCCGAGGCGCAGCCGGCCCCCGCGGTGCCCGCGGGGC
>NZ_JBHMQU010000072.1:0-5337 GCF_042435015.1 Paracoccus panacisoli
CGCCCCGGCCGAGCCGCGGCGCGAGCTGGACGACGCGATGCTCGAGGATCTCGAGGACATGCTGATCGCCGCCGACATGGGGACCGAGACCGCGCTGCGCGTCACCGCCAACATCGCCGAGGGGCGGATGGGGCGGAAGATCAGCGCAACCGAGCTGAAGCAGGCGCTCGCGGGCGAGGTCACGCGGATCATGACCCCGGTCGCGCGGCCGCTGCCGCTTTATGCCAAGAAGCCGCAGGTGGTGCTGGTGGTGGGCGTCAACGGCTCGGGCAAGACCACGACGATCGGCAAGCTCGCGAGCCAGTTCAAGGCCGCTGGCAAGTCGGTGGTGATCGCGGCGGGCGACACGTTCCGGGCCGCGGCGGTCGAGCAGTTGCAGGTCTGGGGTCAGCGCGCGGGCGTGCCGGTGATGGTCGCGGCGCAAGGGTCGGACCCGGCGAGCCTCGCCTATGACGCGATGGCGCGGGCCGAGGCGGAGGGCGCGGACCTGCTGCTGATCGACACCGCCGGGCGGCTGCAGAACCGCGCCGACCTGATGGAAGAACTCGCCAAGATCGTCCGGGTGATCCGCAAGCGCGACCCCTCGGCGCCGCACAACACCCTGCTGGTGCTGGACGCGACCACGGGGCAGAACGCGCTGAGCCAGGTCGAGACCTTCCGTAAGCTGGCAGACGTCTCGGGGCTGGTGATGACCAAGCTGGACGGGACCGCGCGCGGCGGCGTGCTGGTGGCGCTCGCCGATCGGTTCGGGCTGCCGATCCACGCGATCGGGGTGGGCGAGCAGATCGACGACCTCGACTCCTTTGAGCCGGACGAGTTCGCCCGCGCGCTGGTCGGGCTGTAGCGGCACAACGTTCGCGCAACACCCCGGGAGCGGCGGGGCGTATGAACGCGCCCGGCGTCCCATCGGCGGAGGCCGGGTTTTGCCTGAAATGGCCATGCACAGGGCGTTCAGGGTTCCTGCAACGTTCGTGCGATGTTCATGCACAGTTCATGCGAACGATTTCCCCCGCGCTCCACGCACTAAAAAGCCCGCCGCGCGGGGGCGGCGGGCCGGATCGGGCACAGGGCGCTGAAATCAGCGGGCCGCGTCGCCGTGGTCGACGGGCGAGCCGTCCTCTTCCTCGAGCAGCTGGCGGGCGTTGGCGGCGTCGGCCGACAGCCAGACCTTGCCGCCGTCGACCGAGGCGACGTTGCCCATCGGGATGTAGTGATGGTGCTCCATCTTCACCCCGTGCGCCTCGTCCTTGCGCTTCATCTTGATGCGGTCGCCGTCCATGTGGTCGACCACGCCGATGTGCACGCCGTCGGCGCCCACGATCTCCATGTCGTCCTTGATCTGGCTTGCGTCTGCCATGGGTCCGTCTCCTCGGATGGGGGCATGGGTGCCCCGGACCCGAGGGCAACGCCGGCTGCGGCCCTTCGGTTCAGACCGTCTCGACACCCGGGCCGCGCAGCCCCAGCCGGGCCAGCAGGGCGCGCAGGTCGGGCCGCTCGACCGCGCTGCGGGCGGCGAAGAGCGTGGCCTGGCTGGGGTGGATCAGCGCCCCGTCAAGGATCTTGAGGTTGTTCGCCCGCAGCGTCTCGCCCGACGAGGTGATGTCGGCGATGGCCTCGGCCGTGAGGTTCGCCACAGTGCCCTCGGTCGCGCCCTGGCTGTCGACGAGCTGGTAGTCGGCGACCTCGTGCGCCGAGAGGAACGCGCGCACCAGCCGGTGATACTTGGTGGCGATCCGCAGCCGGTGGCCGTGGGCGGCGCGGAAGTCGCGGGCGATGGCGGCGAGGTCGTCCAGCGTCTCGCAGTCCCGCCAGCAGGCCGGGACCGCGATCACCAGATCGGCGTGGCCGAAGCCCATCGGCGCGATCTCGGTCACGTCCGAGCGCCAGCCGGCAAGCTTCTCGCGCACCAGATCCGAGCCGGTGACGCCCAGCTGGATGCGGCCGGCGGCAAGTTCGCGGGGGATCTCGCCGGCCGAAAGCAGCACCAGCGACAGGCCGTCCACCCCCTCGACCTGGCCCGCGTATTCGCGGTCGGCGCCGCTGCGGGCCATGCGCAGCCCGCGGGCGGCGAACCAGTCGAAGGTCTGTTCCATCAGCCGGCCCTTGGAGGGGACGCCGAGCTTGAGGGTCTGGGCGGGGGCCGGGGTCAGCATAGCGCGGCCACCAGCGCGGGGCGGATGATCCCGCCGACGGCGGGGATGGCCCCGCTCCCGCTCCCGCCTCCGCTCCCGTTCCCCGACCCCTGCCCCAGCACCGCGGTCAGCGCGTCGTAGCGCCCGCCCGAGGCGACCGGCGGCCAGTCGGGATGGGCGGGGGCGGTGAAGGAAAAGGTCATGCCGTCGTAATACTCCATCGTCCGCCGCCCGTGGCTCGCGTCGAAGCGCACCGTGTCGGGGTCGATGCCGCGGGCGGCGAGCGCGTCGAGGCGGCCGGCGAGACGCTTGACCGCCTCGGCGATGGCGGGGATGTGGTCGGCGAGCACCCGCAGCTCGGCCAGTGCCACCGGCGCGGGGCCGGCGATGGTGAAGAGCCGGTGCAGCCGCTCGCGCCAGATCGCCGGCAGCGCCGTGCTGACGGCGCCGCGTTCCAGCCGGGCGATGCGGTCGTGCATCTCGGCGCGGGTGCGCTCGCCCGTCCAGGGCGCGCCGTTCACGGCGAAATGCCGCGGTGGGACCGGGTGCGAGAAACGCTCGAGCAGCGATTCGAAGCGGCGCGGGCGCCAGATGTGGTGGCGCAGCGCCGCGCGGCGGTCGTCGGGCAGCGGCAGCCCGTCCACCGCATCGAGCAGCAGGTCCATGTCGCCCATCGTGGCGTCGAGCCCGAGGGGCGCGAGAATGCCGTGGAAGAGCGCGAAGACCTCGGCATCGGCCTGCGGCTCGCGGCTGAAGAGCTCGAACCCGGCCTGCAGGTATTCGTTGTCGCGCGGCGTCTCGGGGCGGGTGTCGCCCTGGTCCTGCTTGCGGAAGACCTCGCCCAGATAGCAGTAGCGGGCCGGGTCGGCGCCGCCCGCCATGTGCATCTGCACCACCGGGACGGTGAAGTCGGGGCGCAGCATGACCTCGCCCCGTACCGGGTCGGTGGTGACGTAGGCGCGGGCGCGGATGTCCTCGCCGTAGAGGTCGAGCAGGGTTTCGGCCGGCAGCAGGATGTCGGGGGCGACCTCGGTCGCGCCGGCGGCCCGGAAGGCCTCGAGAATGCGGCGGCCGTGGGCCTGCGCGGCGGTGCGGGGGGCGAGCGGGCGGGTCATCTGCGGCTCAGCGGGCGAGGATGCCGCGCACGGTCTCGACCAGGTCGGCGCGCGGGACCTCGACCTGCGCGGGCTGGGATTTCCATTCCTCGACAGAGGCTTGCGCGGCAATCTTCGCGCCGAGTATGAGGTCTTTCACCTGCACGACGCCGCGCGCGGCCTCGTCAGCGCCCGCGATCACCGCGACCGGGGCGGCGCGCTTGTCGGCGTATTTGAGCTGGTTGCCGAAGTTCTTGGGGTTGCCGAGATAGACCTCGGCGCGGATGCCCGCGGCCCGCAGCTCGGCGGCCATCGCCTGGTAGTCGGCCATGCGGTCGCGGTCCATGACGGTGACCACGACCGGCCCTCGGGCGGTCGTCTCGGCCGGGTTGCGCGCCCTGAGCGCCGCGAGCAGCCGGTCCACGCCGATCGAGACGCCCGTGGCGGGCACCTTCTGCCCGGTGAAACGCTCGACGAGGTCGTCGTAGCGCCCGCCCCCGGCGACACTGCCGAACTGGCGCGGGCGGCCCTTGTCGTCGAGGATCTCGAAGGTCAGCTCGGCCTCGAACACCGGGCCGGTGTAGTAGCCGAGGCCGCGGACCACCGAGGGGTCGATGACCACGCGGTCGGGGCCGAGGCCGGTGGCGGCCAGCAGCGCCGCGATTTCGGTCAGCTCGGCGATCCCCTCGGCGCCGACGCTCGAGCCGCCGACGGCGGCCGTGAGGTTGGCGAGCGTCGCCTCGTTGGTCTCCGCGCGGGCGGTGAGGAAGGCGAGGATGGGGGCGGTCTGCGCCTCGGTCAGGCCCACGCCGTCGATGCGGGCGCCGCTTTCGTCGGTGCGGCCCTGGGTCAGGAGCGCGCGGACGCCCTCGGCGCCCACCTTGTCGAACTTGTCCACCTGCCGCAGCACGTCGGCGGCCTGCTCGGGGGCGACCGCCGCGGCCTCGAGCACGCCGTTCAGCACCTTGCGGTCGTTGACGCGCACCAGATAGTCGCCGCGCGGGATGCCCGCAGCCTCGAGCGCGTCGGCGAGCATGGCGATGATCTCGGCATCCGCGGCGACCGACGCGGCACCCACGGTGTCGGCGTCGCATTGATAGAACTGGCGGAAGCGGCCCGGCCCCGGCTTTTCGTTGCGCCAGACCGGGCCCATCGCGTAGCGGCGATAGGGCGAGGGCAGGTCGTTGCGGAACTGCGCCGCCACGCGCGCGAGCGGCGCCGTCAGGTCGTAGCGCAGCGCCAGCCAGTCGCCCGAGCCGCCGCCGGGGACCTGTTCCTCTTGCCACGCGAAGACGCCCGCGTTGGGGCGGTCCACGTCGGGCAGGAACTTGCCCAGGGCCTCGACCGTCTCGACGGCCGAGGTCTCGAGCGCGTCGAAGCCGTGCAGGCGATAGACGGCGGCGATGCGCTCGAGCATGAGGTTGCGCTCGGTCACGTCGGCGCCGAAGCTGTCGCGGAAGCCCTTGGGCGGCTCGGCGCGCGGGCGGCGGGGTTTGTCCTTGGCCATCGGTCTGATCCGTGAGATGCCGGGACCGCTTAGCGGAAGGGGCCGGGATGGACAAGTTTCAGACGCTGGAAGAGCGGATCGCGCATCTGACGC
The DNA here is from genome assembly GCF_042435015.1 of Paracoccus panacisoli. Classification (NCBI taxonomy): domain Bacteria; kingdom Pseudomonadati; phylum Pseudomonadota; class Alphaproteobacteria; order Rhodobacterales; family Paracoccaceae; genus Paracoccus; species Paracoccus panacisoli. The sequence goes on from NZ_JBHMQU010000072.1 coordinate 4,827, forward strand.
GGGCGGTCGAGGAGCTGTCGGACGTGGTCACGCGGCAGGATGCCGAGCTGAGGCGCCTGTCGCGCCGGGTCGGGCTGCTGATGGAGCGCGAGGCTGACCGCGAGGCGGCGGAGGGGACGATCCCGCTCGCCGACCAGCGCCCGCCGCATTGGTGAACTGCCCCGGCGCCCGCGCGGGGCGGGGGCGGCGGGAGCCTCCGGCGGGGATATTTGGGTCCAGCCCGAGGGGTCAGCGTTCCGCGGGGCCGAGGCGGTGCGGGGCGGTGAGTGTTTCCGGCGTGCTGGCCGCGAGCGGCGGGCGGCGGGTGAAGGCCGGGGGCGCCGCGGGGTCGGTCTCGGCGGGAGTTTCGGCGGGTGCGGGGTCGAAGCCGGGTTCGTCGTAGGCATCGACCTGCTGGGCCGCGGCCACGCCCTCGGCCGCGCCGGCGTCGGGCCAGTCGGCGGGCGGTGCGGCCGCGGGCGTCGCGGGCGCGGCAGGGCGAGGGGTGCTGACGACGGGGGCAGCCGCCGGG
>NZ_JBHMQU010000073.1:0-32177 GCF_042435015.1 Paracoccus panacisoli
CCCCCAGCGCCGCCTCGGCCGCGGTGAGCCGGGGGCCGAGCGCGCCCTCGCCCGCCGCGCCCGGATCGACGGTCATGCGGCCGATGCCCGGCAGCTCGAAGGTCGTGGCGCCGGTGAGCCGCACCCCCTCCGGCCCCAGCGGCCGGCCCGCGAGCGTCACCCGGGCGGCGCCGTCATAGTCGAACCGCACCGCCACTTGCTGCGCCTCGGCCTGCGCCCTGAGGCGGTCGAGCGCCGCCTGCGCGGCCTCGGCGGCGGAAAGGGTCTGGTCCGTCACCACCAGCGCCTTGCGGCGGGCGCGCTGCTCTTCCAGCGCGCTGCGCTGCGCCTCGGCCCGCGCGAGGGTCTGGGCGAGGGTCTGGGCCAGATCGCGGGCGGTGCGCGCGTGGGCGGCCCGCTGCGCCGCCTCAAGCCGCGCGGTTGCGGCCTTGGCGGCGGCCGCAGCGGTGTCATGGGCGTGCGTCGCCTGCGCGACCTCGGTGGCACGGTCGCCTGCGGTAGCCTCGGCCGTCGTGACCGCCGCGGCGGACCGGGTGGCGCGGGTCTCGGCCTCGGCCAGCCGGTCGCGCAGCGCGGTCAGCGCCTGGGCGTCGCTGCGGCCCTTCTCGACGTCGCGCAGGGCCAGCTTGCAGGCGCTGTCGGCGGCCCGGATCTCGTCAACGCGGCGGGTCGCCGCCTCGAGCGCCGCTTCGGCCGCGCGCAGCGCCGCAGTGTCGCGGGCGTCCGCCTCGGGGTCCGTCAGGGCCTTGCGATCGCGCCCGAGCCGCGCGCGGGTCTGCAGCTGCGCCGCGAGCCCGCGCGCCTTGGCGTCAAGCGCCGCGCGCTCGGCTTCGAGACGCTTGGCCTCCTCGACCGCCTCCGCCCAGGGGCCGCCGGCCTTGGGCCCGCGCTTGGTCGCCAGCCGGTCCAGCGCCTCGCGGACCCGGACCAGCACCGCGTCCATCCGCCGCCCGCCGGTCATCAGCTCGATCTCGCCCGCGACCGAGGACAGCAGGTCGCGGCGGACCGAGAGGCCGCTTTTCGGGTCGCTCGCATCGCCCTTCGCGTCCGGCTCGATCCCCAGCAGCCCCTGCCGCACCCACAACAGCCCGCTCGGCCCGGCGAGCCCGCCCTGCGTCAGCCCGTCGATCCACGCCTCGGCTTCATCGTCGCGCGCCACCATCCGGCCGGTGGCGTCGGTGACCTGCGCCGTGGGGCGCGAGAGCCAGCGCTTCTCGATGCGGAAGCGGCCCTGGGGCAGGTCGATCTCGACCGCCGCCTCGGGGGCGCCGCCGCCGTGGGGTTGCAGCGCGCGGATCGCCGCCCGCGTCCCGCGGTGGGGTTCGAAGAACACCGCCCGCAGCCCGTCGAAGAAGGTGGACTTGCCGTATTCGTTGCACTCGGACAGCACCGAGATGCCGTCGCCGATCCCGTCGATCCGGGCGCGCTGGCCGGCGAAGCGGCGCAGGTTGGTCAGCTCGATGGCGCGCAGCTTCACGGCTGCACCTCTTGCGCGAGCGCGTAGAGCCGGGCGAGCGCCGCCGCCGCCACGTCGCGGTCGTCCTGCGCCAGCGTCGGGTCGGCGCTTTCGGCCAGCAGCGCCTCGGCCGCGCGGCGGAGCGCCCCGCCGCGCTCGATCTGGTCAAGGTCGTCCGGGGCGACATCGGCGGCAAGGCCCGAGAGGTCGGACTGGAACCAGCCGAAATCCGGCGCGAGCGCCGTCAGCGCGGCCTCGGGCGCCGCGCCTTGGGCGAGCGCGAGCCGCCCGCGCGGGGCGACCCGGACCACCGCGTTGCGGCGCTGCGCCCCGGCGGGCAGCAGCGCCGCCAGCCGCGCCGCGCCATCCTCGCCCGGCAGCAGGTCGAGGTCGGGGCGCACCCACGCGAACTGCCCGATGGGCACCGGCGTCACCTGCGGTGGCGCGCCCGCCGCCAGCGTCACCACCAGCGCACCCGGCGCGGTGGCGTGCTTGAAGCCGTCGGCCTCGGGCGTGCCGGCGTACCAGGTCGCGGGGCCGACCTGCATCTGCCCGTGCCAGTCCCCGATGGCGAGGTAGTCGAGGCCCGAGCGCGCCGCCCGGTCCGGCGGGATGATGCCGGGGCTGCCCTCTTCCCCGGTGAAATCGACGATCGCCCCGTGGCCGAGGCCGATGCGGATCGCGCCTTCGGCGGTGGGGGCCGACATCGCCTCAGTCAGGTCGCGGCCCGGGCGGCGCTGGGTGACGGGCGCGGGCAGCAGCCACACGCCCTCGGCCAGCGCCACCGGCGCGGGGGTGTCGAGCACGGTGACGTTCGCGGGGCAGGCCGCCGCCACCCGCTGCCACAGCTCGGACGCGGCGAGGCTGTCGTGGTTGCCGGGCAGCAGGACCCAGCGCAGGTCGGCCTCATGCGCCATCGCGCCCAGCGCCTGCCGCAGCGTGGCCGGCGCCGGGGTCTCGGCGTCGAAACTGTCCCCGGCCAGCAGCACGTCGCGCGCGCCCGCCTCGCGCGCCGCGGCGGCGAGGCGGGCGATGGCGGCGTGGCGGGCCTCGCGCAGGCGGTGGCGGATGTCCTCGGGGTAGGTGCCGAAGGCGCGGCCGAGATGCAGGTCCGAGCTTTGCAGGAAACGATAGGTCATGGCTCCGCCGGGCGAGGGATGGGCCGCACTCTAGGGGGGCCGCGGCGGGGGCGGCAAGCCGGGCGGCCGCGCCCGCCCCGACGCGGGCCCGGGATTTTTTTCGCGCCGGCCACTAGACGACTGGTCTAATCACCCCATATCGGAGCCATGGACCAGCCACACGACACCCGCACCCAGATCCTCTCGACCGGCCGCCGCCTGACCGCGCAGCAGGGCTATACCGGCGTCGGGCTGAGCGAGCTGCTCAAGCAGGCTGGGGTGCCGAAGGGGTCGTTCTACCACTACTTCCCCTCGAAAGAGGCCTATGGCTGCGCGCTGCTTGAGGATTTCGTGACCGAGTACGGCACCCGCCTTGACGGGTCGCTGACCCATCCGGCGTGGGATGCGCGGGCCCGGCTGCTGGCCTATTTCGCCGACTGGCAGCGCAAGCAGGTCAGCCCCGACCCGGCCGAACGCTGCCTGATCGTCAAGCTTTCCGCGGAAATCGCCGATCTGTCGCCGGACATGAGCCGCATCCTGCGCGACGGGGTCGAGTCGATCACCGGCCGCCTGGCCGCCACGCTGCGCGAGGGGCTGGCCGACGGCTCGATCGCCGCGATCGACGACCCCGAGGCCACGGCCGAGGCGATCTATCACCTGTGGCTGGGGGCGAGCCTCGTCGCCTCGCTGGCCCACGACGACGCCGCCCTGATCGCCGCGATGCGGACCACCAAGCGGCTGGTTCCCCCCGAGCCGACCGCCTGACGCGGCCCGACTATCCCATGAGACGACTGGTCTAATCAGAAAGGACAGATGCCATGAAAATCTTCTACAAGACCTCGGCCACCGCCACCGGCGGGCGCTCGGGCCGCTCGGCGCTCGACGACGGCAGCTTTGCGGTGGACATGGTGCGCCCCGACGCTGCCGCGACCGGCGACAAGACCGGCGTGAACCCCGAGCAGCTCTTCGCCCTCGGCTATGCCGCCTGCTTCGACAGCGCGATGGAGATCGCGGCCAGGCAACTGAAGCTGTCGCCTGAGGGCGCCCGCACCAGCGTCGCGGTCGGCATCGGCCAGCAGGCTGCCGGGGGCTATGCGCTCGACCTCGACATCACCGCGCATCTGCCGGGCATGGACGACGCCGACGCGCAGAGGCTCGTCGAGGCGACCCACCAGCTCTGCCCCTATTCCAACGCCACCCGCGGCAACATCGACGTGCGCCTGCACATCGACACCGCCGCGGCCTGACAGAAGGACCCAAGATGACACAGACCGACACCACGAACCGCCAGTTCCTGCTCGCCGAGCGCCCGAAGGGCGAGCCGACGGACGCGACGCTGAAGCTGACCGAAACCCCCGTCCCCACCCCCGGCCCCGGGCAGATGCTGCTCAGGACCGAATATCTCTCGCTCGACCCCTACATGCGCGGCCGGATGAGCGCCGCGGAATCCTATGCCGACCCTGTCGAGCTGGGCGCGGTGATGGTCGGCGGGACCGTCGCGCGGGTCGTGACCTCGAACGTCGAGGGCTTCGCCGCGGGCGATTGGGTGCTCAGCTTCAACGGATGGCAGGATTACGCGCTGTCGGACGGCAAGGGCGTGACCAACCTCGGGGCCTCGCCCGACCGTCCGTCTTGGGCCCTGGGCATCCTCGGGATGCCGGGGTTCACCGCCTGGGCCGGGCTGACGCAGATCGGCGCGCCGAAACCGGGCGAGACGATCGTGGTCGCCTCGGCCACCGGGCCGGTCGGCGCGACGGTGGGGCAGATCGGCAAGATCCTCGGCTGCCGCGTGGTCGGCGTCGCGGGTGGCCCCGAAAAATGCGCGCTGGCGGTGGACGAGCTAGGCTTTGACGCCTGCATCGACCACAAGGCCGACGACTTCGCCCAACAGCTCGCCGCCGCCTGCCCCGATGGCATCGACGTCTATTTCGAGAACGTCGGCGGCAAGGTGCTGGACGGCGTGATGCCGCTGCTCAACGCCAACGCGCGGGTGCCGGTCTGCGGGCTCGTCTCGCAGTACAACGCCACCAGCCTGCCCGAGGGGCCGGACCGGCTCAACTGGCTGATGGGGCTGATCCTGCGCAAGAAGCTGAAGGTGCAAGGCTTCATCATCTTCGACGACTTCGGCCACCTCTACCCGGACTTCGCCAAGGCGATGACCGGCTGGATCGGCGAGGGCCGCATCGCCTACCGCGAAGAGGTCATCGACGGCCTCGAGAACGCGCCGGCCGCCTTTGTCGGGCTGCTGCGCGGTGAAAACCTCGGCAAGCGCGTGATCCGCGTCGGCCGCAACTGAAGGGAAACGACATGAACATCCTGATGGTCCTGACCTCGCACGACCAGCTGGGCGACACCGGCAAGAAGACCGGCTTCTGGCTCGAAGAGTTCGCCGCGCCCTACTATGTCTTCAAGGACGCGGGCGCTTCGGTCACGCTGGCCTCGCCCAAGGGCGGGCAGCCGCCGCTCGACCCCAAGAGCGACGCGGCCGACGCCCAGACCGACGCCACCCGCCGCTTCAAGGACGACGCCGACGCGCAGGCGCAGCTGGCCAGCACCAAGCGGCTGGCCGAGGTGACGATCGACGGGTTCGACGCGGTGTTCTTCCCCGGCGGGCACGGGCCGCTGTGGGACCTGGCCGAGGACGCCGACGCCCGCCGCCTGATCGAGGGCTTTGCCGCCGCCGACCGCCCGGTGGGCGCGGTCTGCCACGCCCCGGCGGTGTTCCGCCACACGCAGGGGCCGGACGGCAAGCCGCTGGTCTCGGGCCGCCGGGTGACCGGCTTCACCAACACCGAGGAGGACGGCGTCGGCCTGACCGACGTGGTGCCGTTCCTCGTCGAGGACATGCTCAAGGCCAACGGGGGCAATTACGAGAAGGGCGCCGACTGGGCGAGCTTCGTGCTGACCGACGGCAAGCTGGTCACGGGGCAGAACCCGGCCTCGTCCGAGGATGCCGCGAAAGCGCTGCTGAAGCTGCTCGCCTGATCCGGCCCTGAGCCGATCCCGAAGGCCCGCCGGTTTTCCCCGGCGGGCCTAACTCATGGGCCCTCACCCATGTCGTCGCCCGCCCGCTCGGCCAGCACCCAGTCGCGGAAGGCGCGGGCGTGGCCGGGGGCGACCGCCGCCGCCGGGCCCTGCAGCAGGTAATAGGCCGAGCCCTCGGCCACCGCCGTCTGCGACAGCCGCACGAGGCGACCGGCGGCCAGGTCGTCGCGGATCATCGCCTCGGGGCAGAGCGCCACCCCCTGCCCGGCCAGCGCCGCTGCACGCAGCAGGTTGAAATCCTCGAACACCGGCCCCGCCGCCGGACCGCGGCCCGGCAGGCCCGCGCGGGCGAACCAAGTCGCCCAGCCGTCGTGGTCGGTGTCATGCAGGAGCGCCATCCCCGCGATCCCCCGGTCCCCCTCACCGGCCGCCCGCGTCGCGGCGAGTTGTGGGCTGCACACCGGCACCGCGGCCCCCGGCAGCAGCCGCAGCGAATCGGCCCCGCGCGCCGCGGGCGGGCGCGCGGCGAAGACGAAGGCGAAATCGACCTCGGCGAAGTCGATCTCCTGTCCGTGGAGTGCGTAGACGATGCGCATCTCGACGCCCGGGTGGGCAGCACGGAAGGAACCGAGCCGGGGGATGAGCCAGCAGACCGCGACCGAAGGGATCGCCGCGACCACCAGGGGGCGAGTCTGGCTGTACCCCCGCGCCGCGCGGCAGGCCGCGTTGATGGAGTCGAACCCGAGCGACAGGCTGCGCGCCAACTGCTGCGCGTGCGGCAGCGGGCGCGGCCGCGGCCCCTCGCGGTCGAAGAGGGGCGCGCCGAACCACTGCTCCAACCCCTTGATCTGATGGCTGATCGCGCTTTGCGTGACGTGCAGCTCACCGGCCGCGGCCGCGAACGAGCCCGAGCGGACCACCGCCTCGAAGGCGCGCAGCGCGTTCAGCGGCGCAGGACCGGACATCGCGGGACCCCCATGAGGTTTCCTCATCCTGGGGTGAGAAACACTCTTTTGACAAGGGCCGCGGACGGGGCGGATCGTGAGGGCAGGTTCAAGCGCCCGCGGGGCGCGGCGGTCAAGGGAATCAGGGGACGGATGGAACGCGAACGGCTTCAGAACTACGTCGGCAACGGCACCCCGGTGCAGCCGACCTTTTCGGCGGGCGAGATGCAGCGGCGCCTCGACTCGATCCGCGCGGCGATGGCCGAGCGCGGTATCGATGCGGCGCTGTTCACCAGCTATCACAACATCAACTACTATGCGGATTTCCTTTACTGCCAGTTCGGGCGCCGCTACGGGCTGGTCGTCACCCCTGACGCGAGCACCTCGATCAGCGCCGGGATCGACGGTGGCCAGCCGTGGCGCCGCACCTTCGGCGGGCGCAACCTGACCTATACCGACTGGCAGAAGGACAATTATTTCCACGCCATCCGCCAGCTTACCGGCGGCGTGCGGCGGCTGGGGATCGAGTTCGACCACGTCAACATCGACCTGCTGAACCTGCTCAAGGCCGAGTTCCCGGGGATGGAGTTCGTCGACATCGCCCAGCCCGCGATGCAGCTCAGGATGATCAAGTCGGCCGAAGAGATCGCCCATATCGAGAAGATGACCCGCATCGCCGACATCGGCGGCGCCGCGGTGGTCGAGGCGGTGGCGGTCGGCGTCCCCGAGCACGAGGTCGCGCTGCATTCCACCGCGACGATGGTGCGCGAGATCGCCCGCGTCTGGCCGCACGCCGAGCTCTTGGACACCTGGACCTGGTTCCAGTCGGGGATCAACACCGACGGCGCCCACAACCCCGTCACCTCGCGCCGGATCGAGCGCGGCGACATCCTGTCGCTCAACTGCTTCCCGATGGTCGCGGGCTATTACGTCGCGCTGGAACGGACTCTGTTCGCCGAAACCGCGAGCGACGAACACCTGCGGCTGTGGGACTTCAACTGCCGCGTCCACGACCGCGGCAAGGAGCTGCTGGTCCCCGGCAACCGCTGCTCGGACATCGCCCGCGAGCTGAACGAGATGTATGCGGCCGAGAACCTGCTGCAGTACCGCAGCTTCGGCTATGGCCACAGCTTCGGGGTGCTGTGCCACTATTACGGCCGCGAGGCGGGGCTTGAGCTGCGCGAGGACTGCGACACGGTGCTGGAACCCGGCATGGTGGTCAGCATGGAGCCGATGATCACCATCCCCGACCACCTGCCGGGGGCCGGCGGCTACCGCGAGCACGACATCCTCGTGATCACGCCCGAGGGCAACCGCAACATCACCGGGTTCCCCTATGGGCCTGAGCACCTGATCGTCGGCAGCGGGGCGGGCCACGCGAGCGGCAGCGCTTCGGCGCCGCAGTCCGCCCGGCAGGCAGACACGCCGGCCCTGGTCGGCTGACCCGGCGGGCGCGCGGGGGCGCCATGCCCCCCCGCGCCCGGACCGGACCTCAAGCGCCCCCGGCAGAAGGGGCCCTCACGCCCGGCAAAGACCGGGACCACGACAACCACAACAGGGAACGAAGCCATGAAATCCACATCCGGCCCGATCACCCCCGTCCTGCGGACGCTCGGCCTCGTCTCGGCATTGGCGCTGAGCGCGGGGGCGGCGCAGGCCGCGCAGATCACCGTCATGTCCTGGGGCGGTACCTACACCAAGAGCCAGGTTGAGGCGTATTACACCCCCTTCACCGCCAAGACCGGGATCAACGTCGTGTCGGTGGACAGCGACAACCCGGCGATCCCGGTCAAGGCGCAGGTCGAGGCGGGCAACGTCACCACTGACGTGGTGGACATCGAATACCCCGACGCGATCCGCCTGTGCGACGAGGGCCTGCTCGAGCCGATCGACCCGGCCGGCCTGCCCGCGGCGCCCGACGGCACGCCCGCGACCGAGGATTTCCTTCCCAACGCGCTGGCGGAATGTGCGGTCGGCTCGATCGTGTTCTCGACGGTCTATGCCTACGACACGACCAAGATCACCGCCGATCCGCCCACGACCATCGCGGATTTCTTCGACACCGCGAAATATCCCGGCAAGCGCGGCCTGAAGCGCGCCCCCAAGGCGCTGCTCGAGATGGCGCTGATGGGCGACGGGGTGCCCGCGGACGAGGTCTACAAGGTGCTCGGCACGCCCGAGGGGGTGGACCGTGCGTTCAAGAAGCTCGACACCATCAAGAAGGACGTCGTCTGGTGGGAATCGGGCGCGCAGGCGCCGCAGCTTCTGGCCGATGGCGAGGTGGTGATGACCACCGCCTACAACGGCCGGATCTTCAACGCGACGGTCAGCGAGGGCAAGCCGTTCAAGATGGTGTGGGACGGGCAGGTGTATGAATACAACCTGTTCGCCATCCCGAAGGGCGCGCCGAACGCCAAGGACGCGCTCGAGTTCATCAAGTTCGCCACCTCGACCCAGCCGCTGGCCGATCAGGCCAAGTGGATCAGCTATGGTCCGGCGCGCAAGTCCTCGGCGCCGCTGGTCGGGCTCTACAACGACGGCAAGACCGAGATGGCGCCGAACATGCCGACCAACCCCGACAACATGAAGAAGGCGCTCGGGTCGTCCTATGATTTCTGGGTCGATCATGAGGCCGAGCTGACCGAGCGCTTCAACGCCTGGCTGAGCGCGAGCTGACCGCGCGGGCGGGGCGCGCATCGGCCGCGCCCCGCCCCTCGTCAGATCAGGAACCCGTCGAAGAACGCGGCGAGCTCGTCGGTCGCATCCGGCGGCAGGACATGGGCCACGTGCTGATCGGGCCGCACCACCACCAGCGCGCCCTGCGCCCGGTCGATGCCGCGCAGCGCGTAGATGTCGTGGGCCGGGTCGGCGCAGAAGATCTTTTCCGCATCGATCAGCCCCAGCCGCCCCACCCGCGGGCGCAGCAGCGCGGGCAGCGTCTCAAGCGCCACGTCGCGGAACCCCTGCGGCAGGACCGCGCGCAGGTCGATCTGGGCGTCGGCATCCTCGCCCGGGCGGTTGTGGCGCAGGGGCGAGGCCGGGTCGTCGGCCAGAAAGCCGCAGAGTCGGTTCAGCGCCGAGCCCTCGGCCGCGTGATCCTCGTCCGGGGCAAAGGCGATCAGCCGCCAGCGCCCGTCCGCGGTGAAGGCATGGCCGAGGTGCATGGGCCGGGCGTCCGCAAGCCGCACCACCGGGGCCGAGTGCAGCCGCGCGCCGACTGGAAACCCGGTCGCCAGATGCTGGTGCGTCGCCGGGCCGATCAGCGCCGAGGGCGCATAGGTCACCTGCATCCCCGCGGTGTAGCGACCGTTCTCGATGAAGCTGCGCTGGAACTGCGGGGTGTCGGCGCCGTCCTCGGGCCGCTCGCTCATGATCCGCGCCCAGCGCCGGTCGAAGTCGATGAGGTCCTGCGCCACCCCCTGCCGCTCGGCCGAGTAGCTGTGCAGGATCGCCGGATCGGCGCGGCCGCGCAGCACCGCCGCCAGCTTCCAGCCGAGGTTGAAGCCGTCGCCCATCGAGACGTTCATCCCCTGCCCCGCCTTGGGGCTGTGGGTGTGGCAGGCGTCGCCGGCGATGAACACCCGCGGCAGGCGGGCCTCGCCCTCGGGCACATCGTCGAAGCGGTCGGTCAGGCGCTGCCCGATCTCGTAGACCGACCACCAGGCGACGTCCCGGACGGTCAGCGTGAAGGGCGCGAACCCCGCCTGCGCCGCCGCCACCAGCCGGTCGAGGGTGATGGCGCGGTCGGCGACCCGCTCGCCCGCGGCCAGCTTGTCGAGTTCGATGTAGATGCGGGTCAGGAAGCCGCCCTCGCGCGGGATGATCAGGACGCTGCCGCGGTCGGACTTGAGGATCGACTTCATGCGGATGTCGGGGAAGTCGGTGTCGCAGAGCACGTCCATCACGCCCCACGCCTGATTGGCCGAATCGCCCCGGAGCTCGCGCCCGATGGCCCGCCGCACCGCGCTGCGCGCCCCGTCGCAGCCCACCGCATAGCGCGCCCGCACCGTGCGGCGGGTGCCGTCCGCGGCCTCCAGCTCGGCCACCACGGGATGCTCGGCGCCCTCCTCCACGGTCAGCCCGACCAGCGTCAGGCCATAATCGGGGCTCAGCCGGTTAGGGCTGTGGCGCATGATCTCGAGGTAGAAGTCATGCACCCGCGCCTGGTTCAGGATGACGTGCGGCATCTCGGACAGCCCATCCTCGACATCCTGCACCCGACCGGCACGGACCAGCCGCGCGGGATCGGCGGGGTCGGCCTTCCAGAAGGTCGCCTCGTTCACCCAGTAGCCCTGTTCCATGACCGTGTGGGCGAAGCCGAAGGCCTGGAACATCTCCATCGAGCGGCACGAGATCCCGTCGGCCTGCCCTTTCTCAAGCGGGCCGTCGCGGCGTTCCACGACGCGGGTGGTGATCTCGGGAAAGGCCGCAAGCTGGGCAGCGAGCGTCAGCCCCGCGGGGCCGCTGCCGACGATCAGCACGTCCATGCGGTCGGGCAAGGGCGCCCCGCCCTCGGGCACGCCGGGGGCGGCGGGCTGCACCCGCGGGTCGCCGGGCCGGAAACCGTCACGATGATACTGCATGAACCCCTCCCAAGGTCGTAAGTCGTCTTACGATGCTGTGTGTGACATATGGCATCCTTGGCGGCGGCGTCAACAGGAAGTATGTGCTGATACGATCTGCCGCTTGCGCGAGGAGACGCTCATGGACGCCACGCCGCCGCTGTCGCTGATGCCGGGGCATCTGATCCGGCGGCTGCACCAGCACTCCACCCAGGTCTTCGCCGCGGCGATGGCCGAGGCGGGCGAGGACCTGACGCCGGTGCAGTTCGCCATGATCGACGCGCTCGCGGCCGAGCCGGACCGCGATCAGGCCTCGCTCGCCCGCGCCATCGGCAAGGACCGGGCGACGGTCGGCGCCGTGGCCGAGCGGCTCGAGAAGAAGGGGCTGATCGCCCGGCGCGGCAGCGAGACGGACCGCCGCGCCATCCTGCTGTCGCTGACCCAATCGGGACAGGCGCTGCACGCGCGGCTGGCGCCAGTGGTGGCGGCGCTGCAGGCCGCGATCCTGCCGGGGCTGGACGAGGCCGAGTGCGCGGCGTTCGTGGCTCTCGCCGCGCGGGCGCTGGCCGCGGCGGGCGACGGCTGAGGGTCAGGCCCCGCCGCCCGCGTCGTGACGGGTCACGATGTCCAGAAACAGCGTCCCGGCCAGCGTCCGGGGGGCGTTGGCGCGGGTCATCACGCCCACCGGCCCCTCGGTCAGCCGGGTCGCCACCGACAGGCGCACCAGCCGCCCCTCGGCCACGTCGCGCGCCACCACCCCGGCCGAGATGAACCACACCGCGTCGCTGTCGCGGGTGAAGGCGCGGCCGAATGCGCCCGAGACCGTCTCGATCCGGCGCGGCGGCAGCGACTGCCCCAGGCTCAACAGCAGCCGGTCCACCAGCGGCCGGATCGCCGCCACCTCGGTCGGATACAGCATCAGATGCTCGCCCACCCGCCGCAGGTCGGGATCGGCGAGGATCGGGTGGCCGGGCCGGACGACGACCGCCACCTCTTCCAGGTAAAGCTGGGTGAAGCTCAGCCCCTGCATGGTCTGCGGCGCGCCCAGCCGGCCGATCACCGCCTCGAGGTCACCCGCCCGCAGCGCCTTGGTCAGATGCTCGTGCGAGCCGTCCGACACCTCGAGCATCACCCCCGGGGCGACGGCCAGCAGCTCGGCCGCGACCGCCGGCATCAGCCGCGCCGCGACCGAGGGCAGGACCCCGACCCTGAGCCGGTCCCCGGCCCCGCCCGCAAGCCCGGCGAGCCCTGTCGACAGCGCCGCCAGCCCGCTCAGCGCATGGCCGTGCAGGAACTGCCCCTCGGGCGTCAGCCGCACGCCGCCGCGGCCGCGGATCAGCAGCGGGCTGCCGACGATCTCCTCGAACTCGGCCAGGGTGCGCGAGATGGCGGGCTGGGTCAGGAACAGCTCTTCCGCCGCCCGCTTGAGGCTGCCCTGACGGACGATCTCGACGAAGGCCTGAAGGTGGCGCAGGCGGATGCGGCGGTCCATGACTTACCGGATTTGATAACCAAACGGCCTGATTAATCATTTTACTTGAGGGTCGCGGCAGATCAACCTGCCTGCAGGGGGAGGATCGTTGATGCGCACTCAAGTGGTGATCGTCGGGGGCGGCCCGTCCGGGCTGCTGCTCGGGCAGCTTCTGCACCGCGCGGGCATCGAGGCGGTGGTGCTCGAGCGCAAGACCCGCGCCTATGTGCTGGGCCGCATCCGCGCCGGCGTGCTCGAGACCGGGCTCGTGCGGCTGATGGAGCGCGCGGGCGTCGCCGACCGGCTGCACGCCGAGGGCTTCGTCCACGACGGCACCGAGATCGCCTGGGAGGGCGGCAGCTTCCACGTCGACTTCAAGGCCCTGACCGGCACCCCGGTCATCGTCTATGGCCAGACCGAGGTGACGCGCGACCTGTATGACGCGCGCGAGGCGGCGGGCGCGCAGACGATCTTCGAGGTCGAGGACGTGGTCATCCACGACGCCGACACCGACCACCCGTTCGTGACCCTGACGCGCGCCGGCCAGAGCCTGCGGATCGATTGCGACTTCGTGGCCGGCTGCGACGGGTTCCACGGCATCAGCCGCCAGACCATCCCGCTGTCGGTGCGGCGCGAGTATGAAAAGACCTATCCCTTCGGCTGGCTGGGCGTCCTGTCCGAGACGCCGCCGGTCCATGACGAGCTGATCTACGCCAACTCGGCGCGCGGCTTTGCGCTGTGCTCGATGCGCAACGCCAATCTCTCGCGCTATTACATCCAGTGCGCGCTGTCGGATCACCCGGGCGACTGGACCGACGACGCCTTCTGGGCCGAGCTGAAGCGCCGCCTGCCGCCAGACGTGGCCGAGCGGCTGGTCACCGGGCCGTCGATCGAGAAATCCATCGCCCCCCTGCGGTCCTTCGTGACCGAACCGATGCGCTGGGGGCGGCTGTTCCTGTGCGGTGACGCCGCCCACATCGTGCCGCCGACCGGCGCCAAGGGGCTGAACACCGCGGCGAGCGACGTGCATTACCTCATCGACGGGCTGGTGCGGCACTACCACGACGGCGACGACGAGGGGCTTGAGCGCTATTCGGAACGCGCGCTCTTGCGGGTCTGGAAGGCCGAGCGCTTCAGCTGGTGGTTCAGCGGGCTTCTGCACCGCTATCCCCACATGGCGCCCTTCGACCTCAAGATGCAGCAGGCCGACATCGCCTTCCTGCGCGACAACGAGGCCCAGCAACGGGCATTTGCGGAAAACTATGTGGGGCTGCCTTACTGATGCGGATCATCGAAGCCAACGGCGCGGCGCTGCACGTCGCAGACAGGGGACCGGCGGACGGGCCGGCGCTGGTGTTCGCCAATTCGCTGGGCACCGATCTGCGGCTGTGGGACGCGCTGATCCCGCATCTGCCGGACGGGCTGCGGCTGGTGCGCTATGACAAGCGCGGCCACGGGCTGTCCGAGGAAACCCCCGGCCCCTACAGCATCGCGCAGCTGGCCGAGGACGCGGCCGGGCTGATCGAGGCGCTGGGGCTGCGCGACGTGGTGTTCGTCGGCCTCTCGATCGGCGGGCTGATCGGCCAGAGCCTCGCGGCCCGGCGGCCCGAGCTGTTGCGCGGGCTGGTCATCTCGAACTCGGCGGCCAAGATCGGCGAGGCGGCGATGTGGCAGGACCGGATCGCCGCGATCCGCAAGGGCGGCATCGCCGCCATCGCCGCCCCGACGATGGAGCGCTGGTTCTCGCCCGTCTTCCGCGCCACGCCGGAACTCGCCGCCTGGCAGGCGATGCTCGAACGCCAGCCGGTCGAGGGCTACGTCGCCTGCTGCGCGGCCATCGCCGGCGCCGACCTGCGCGACAGCACCGCGGGGCTGGCCCTGCCGGTGCAGCTGATCGCGGGCAGCGCCGACGGCTCGACCCCGCCCGAGCTGGTGCAGGCCACCGCCGGGCTGATCGCGGACGCCCGCTTCGAGGTGATCGACGGCGCCGGCCACCTGCCCTGCGTCGAGGCGCCCGCCGACTACGCCCGCATCCTCACCCGCTTCCTGACGGAGATCGGCCATGTCTGACGAGTTTGCTTCCCCTCGCCACGACCGCGGGATGCAGGTCCGCCGCGAGGTGCTGGGCGACAGCCACGTCGACCGCGCCGAGGCGGGGAAAAGCGACTTCGACAGGCCATTCCAGGACCTCATCACCGAAAGCGCCTGGGGCACGGTCTGGGCCTCGGACGGGCTCAGCCGGCGGGAACGCTCGATGATCACGCTGGGGCTGCTCGCGGCGATGGGGAACTTCGACGAGATCCCGATGCACATCCGCGCCACCGTCCGCACCGGCGCCACCCCCCGCGACGTGCAGGAGGTGTTCCAGCACGTCGCCATCTACTGCGGCGTGCCGCGCGCCAACCACGCGCTGAAGCTCGCCAAGGACACCTATGCCGAGATGGAGGGCGCGCGATGATGCAGCCGGCCGAGTTCTACCAGCGCGACCGCCGCGCCCACCCGCCGGCGCTGACGCCCGACTACAAGACGAGCGTGGCGCGCAGCCCGCGGTTCGCGCTGATCTCGCTGCAGGGCTCGGTGTCCGAGACGACGGGGCCGGTGTTCGGGCACGACGACATCGCCCCGATCGACAATGACCTGATCAAGAACTACGCCAAGACCGGCGATCCGGTGGGCGAGAGGATCATCGTCCACGGCCGGGTGCTGGACGAGAATGCCCGCCCCGTCCCCGGCACGCTGGTCGAAATCTGGCAGGCCAACGCGGGCGGCCGCTATCGCCACAAGAAGGACAGCTACCTCGCCCCCATCGACCCGAACTTCGGCGGCTGCGGGCGGACGCTGACGGACGAGACGGGCTACTACGCCTTCCGCACCGTCAAGCCCGGCGCCTATCCCTGGCGCAACTGGGTCAACAACTGGCGCCCGGCGCATATCCACGTCTCGGTCTTTGGCCACGCCTTCTGCCAGCGGCTCATCACCCAGCTTTACTTCGAGGGCGACCCGCTGATCCCGCTCTGCCCCATCGTGCAGACGATTCCGGACTCGGACGCCATCGACCGGCTGACCGCGAAGCTCGACATGAACGCGACCGTGCCGCTCGACGCCATCGCCTATCGCTTCGACATCGTGCTGCGCGGGCGCCGCTCGACTCTGTTCGAGAACCGGCTGGAGGGGAACTGATGGTCATCGACGCCCGGAACAACGCGCCCGGCTATCTGCGCGAGACCGCCTCGCAGACCGCGGGGCCCTATGTCCACATCGGCCTCGCCCCCGGGGCGGCGGGGTTCCAGATCTTCGACCGCGAACTCGGCTGGGACATTGCCGGCGAGGGCGCCAAGGGTGAGCGCATCCGCGTCGAGGGCGTGGTGATCGACGGCACCGGCAGCCCGGTCAAGGACGTCCTGATCGAGGTCTGGCAGGCCGACGCCGACGGCCAGTACGTGCGGCGCGAGGACAGCCGCACCACCGACGGCTTCCGTGGCTGGGGCCGGGTCATCACCGATTTCGAGACCGGCGAATGGGGCTTCGACACGATCAAGCCGGGCGGGGTCCGGGCGCGGCGCAAGATGGCCTCGGGCGTCAGCGACAGGGTGCGCGCGAGCCACCCCGACTGGCAGGGCCGGATGGACGAGGACATGGCGCCGATGGCCCCGCACCTGAACCTCTGGATCGTGGCCCGCGGCATCAACATCGGGCTAAACACCCGGATGTATTTCGACGACGAGGCCGAGGCGAACGCCGCCGACCCGGTGCTGAACCTGATCGAGTGGGAAAACCGCCGCGCGACGCTGATCGCCACGCGCTCCGACCGGGACGGCACGCCCGTCTATCGCTTCGACATTCGCCTGCAGGGCGAGAACGAGACGGTGTTCTTCGATGTCTGAAACGAACCCCCACGCCAACCAGCACGCGGGCAAGCCCTGCATCCTCTGCGTGGCGATCACCGGCTCGCTGCCGACGAAAGAGAACAACCCGGCGGTGCCGATCACCATCGCCGAGCAGGTCGAATCGACGCAGGAGGCCTTCGAGGCCGGCGCCACCATCGCCCATTGCCACGTCCGCGACGACGCGGGGAAACCGACCTCCGATCCCGAGCGCTTCGCCCGCCTCAAGGAGGGGATCGAGACCCATTGCCCCGGCATGATCGTCCAGCTTTCGACCGGCGGCCGGTCGGGTGCGGGGCAGGCGCGGGGCGGGATGCTGCCGCTCTCGCCCGACATGGCGAGCCTCTCGGTCGGGTCGAACAACTTCCCGACCCGGGTTTACGAGAACCCGCCCGACCTCGTGGACTGGCTCGCCGCCGAGATGCGCACCTACGGCGTCAAGCCCGAGATCGAGGCCTTCGACCTGTCGCATATCCTTCAGGCGAAGAAGATGGCGGACGACGGGCGGCTCGAAGGGACCCCTTACGTCCAGTTCGTGATGGGGGTGAAGAACGCGATGCCCGCGGACCGGGACGTGTTCGACTATTACATCCGCACCGTGCAGCGGCTCTTCGGGGCCGACGCGCCCTGGTGCGCGGCGGGGATCGGGCCGGCGCAGATCGTGCTGAACGAGTGGGCGATTTCCTCGGGCGGGCACGCGCGCACGGGGCTCGAGGACAACGTGCGGCTGGACCGCGAGCGCCTCGCGCCGTCGAACGCCGCGCTGGTGCGGCGGGCGGCGGATCTGTGCGAGCGCTACGAGCGCCCGGTGGCGAGCTGGCAGCAGGCCCGCGCGATCCTGGGGCTGCGGGCCGCATGAGCGAGGGCGGTCTCTACGCCTCGCTCTATGGCGATGCCGGGATGGCGGCGATCCTGTCGGACGCCGCCACGCTCGCCGCCATGCTGCGGGTCGAGACCGCGCTGGCCACGGCGCAGGCCGGGCTGGGGATGATCCCCACGGCCGACGCGCAGGCCATCGCCGAGGCCGCCGCCACGCTGCGCCCCGAGACGGACGCGCTGCGCCCCGAGGTGGCCCGCGCCGGGATCGCCGCGCAACCGCTGATCGCGGCGCTGAAGCGGGCGGCGGGCGAGGCGGGCGGCTCGGTCCATCTCGGCGCGACCTCGCAGGACATCACCGACAGCGCGCTGGCGCTGCAACTGACCGAGGCGCTGGCGCTGCTCGAGGGGCGGCTTGCGGCCCTCGACGCGACGCTGGCGGCCAAGGCCGCCGCCCATGCCGGCCAGCCGATCCCGGCCCGCACCCGCCACCAGATCGCGGCGCCGACGACGCTCGGGGCCAAGATCGAAGTCTGGCGCGGGATGGTGACGCGCAACCGCGCCCGGCTGGCCGAACTGCGCCCGCGGGTGCTGCGGCTCGCGCTGCACGGCGCGGCGGGCACCAGCGCGTCATTCGGCGGCCACGGCCCCGCCTTGCGCACGGCGGTGGCCGGGGCGCTCGGCCTCGGCGTCCCCGACGGCCCGTGGCACGCGGCGCGCGACGGGATGGCGGAACTCGCCGGCTGGCTGTCGCTCGTCACGGGGGGCCTGGGCAAGATGGGCCTCGACCTGATCCAGCTCGGCCAGTCGGAACTGGGCGAGGTCACCGCGGGCGCCGGCGGCGGCTCGTCGGCGATGCCGCAGAAGTCGAACCCGGTCGCCGCCGAGGCGCTGGTGACGCTCGCGCGGCTGAACGCGGGCGACCTGGCCGGGATGCACCACGCGCTGATCCACGCGCAGGAACGCGACGGCAGCGCGCTGGGGCTGGAATGGACCCTGCTGCCGCAGATGCTGACCCGCACGGCGGCCAGCCTGCGGCTGGCGCAGGGTCTGGCCGAGACGCTGACCCCCGACCCGGCCCGCATCGCCGCGACCTTCGCCGCCGACCGCGGGCGGATGTGCGCCGAGGCCGCCGGCCACCTGCTGTCGCGCACCCTGCCCCGCGTCGAGGCGCAGCGCCTCGTAGCCGAAGCGCTGGCCCGCGTCGGCGCCGATCCGACCCTGACCCTTGCGGCGGCGCTCGACGCGCTGGCGCCGGGGACGGACTGGACCCACGAACTCGACCCGGCACGGCTCGCCGGCTCGGACTGACACCAACACCGGAGGAGACCAACCATGAAAGCCATCCTGCTCGGCGCCGTCGCGGCGCTTGCCCTTGCCAGCGCGGCGCAGGCCGCCGACGTCACGCTGCGCGTCCATCACTTCCTGTCGGGCGAGTCGCCCCTGCACAAAGGCATCCTCGAGCCGTGGGAGAAGGCGGTCGAGGAACAGTCGGGCGGCCGTATCGACGTGCAGCTGTTCCCCTCGATGCAGCTGGGCGGCAAGCCGCCGCAGCTTTTCGACCAGGCGCGCGACGGGATCGTGGACATCTCGTGGACGCTGCTGAGCTACACCCCCGGCCGCTTCCCGGTCGCCGAGGTGTTCGAGCTGCCGTTCATGGGCGGCACCGCGACCCAGACCACGATGGCCCTGCAGGAGTTTCAGGCCAAGCACCTGGGCGACGAGCTGGCGCAGGTGCATCCGCTGCTGATCCACGCGCCCGCGGCCTACAAGATCCACATGAAGACCAAGCCGATCGCGGGCCTGCCCGACCTGGCCGGCATGAAGATCCGCGCCCCCTCGCGGCAGATGACCGAGGCGCTGAACGCGCTTGGCGCGACCGCGGTGGGGATGCCGGTGCCCGAGGTGGCGCAGGCGCTGACCACCGGGGTGATCGACGGCGCGGTGATCCCGTGGGAGGTGTTCGGCTCGCTCAGGATCGAGTCGGTGGCCAAGAACCACACCGAGATGGGGGTCGAGAACGGCGGGATGTCGACCTCGGTCTTTGCGCTGGTGATGAACAAGGCCAAGTACGAGGGGCTGCCCGACGACCTGAAGAAGGTGATCGACGACAACTCGGGCGCCAATCTCGCGCCGCTCGCCGGCAAGGCGCTGGACGAGGCCGAGGCCGCCGAGCGGCAGAAGGCGCTGGACGCCGGCGGCACCGTCACGGTGATCCCCGAGGCCGATCTGGCGGCGTGGAAAGAGCGCACGCAGCCGGTCTTCGATGCCTGGGTCAAGACGGTGACCGACGCCGGCCAGAACGGGCAGGCGATCCTTGACGACGCTCGCGCGGCGCTGGCCGCGGCGGGCGTGAAGTAAAGGGCGGGCCGGCGATGGCCGAGGCCGAACCGCTCACCGAACACGCCCACCCGGTCCCCGTGCCGGGCTGGCTGGTGGCGCTGTGCCGGTGGTTCGCCACCATCGGCGGGATGGTGCTGATGGCGATGCTGTTCATGACGGTCGCCAGCATCACCCGCCGGTCGCTGCTGGGCGCGCCCATCGCCGGCGACTTCGAGATGGTCGAGCTCGGCTCGGCCATCGTCGTGGCCTGCTTCCTGCCGTGGTGCCAGATCACCGGCGGCAACGTGCTGGTAGACTTCTTCACCATGAAGGCGGGCGCGCGGACCAACCACGCGCTCGAGGCGCTGGGGGACCTCGTCTACCTCGTCCTTGGCATCCTGCTGACCTGGCGGATGTGGCACGGCGCGTCCGAGTTCCGGCTGTATGGCGAGCAGTCGATGGTGCTGCGCATCCCGGTCTGGTGGGTGTTCACCCTCGTTTTGCCGGCGATGACGCTGCTGATCGTCACCACCTTCTTCACCATGATAGGACATTGGCGCGAGGCGCGGAAATGACGGGGATTGCCGCCGGGCTGACGGGGTTTGCGGTGCTGCTGGCACTGATGGCGATCCGCATCCCCATCGCCGTCGCCATGCTGGCGGTGGGGATCGGAGGCTACGGGCTGGTCAACGGCTGGCTGCCGCTGCTCGCCTATCTCAAGACCAACACCTACTACCAGTTCTCGACCTACTCGCTGTCGGTGATCCCGCTGTTCGTGCTGATGGGCGAGTTCGCCACCCACGCCGGGCTGAGCCGGGCGCTCTACCGCTCGGCGGCGGCGTTCCTCGGGCATCTGCGCGGCGGCCTGGCGATGGCCTCGATCGGCGGCTGCGCGGCCTTCGGCGCGATCTGCGGCTCGTCGCTCGCCACCGCGGCCACCATGGGGCAGGTCGCCCTGCCCGAGATGCGGCGCTACAACTACTCGGGGGCGCTGGCGACCGGCTCGCTGGCCGCGGGGGGCACGCTGGGCATCCTGATCCCGCCCTCGGTGATCCTCGTCCTCTACGCGCTGATGGCCGAGCAGAACATCGCCAAGATGTTCGTGGCGGCGATGGTGCCGGGGATCCTCGCGGCCATTGGCTACATGATCGCGGTGGCGGTGTTCGTCCGGCTGCGGCCCGACGCCGGCCCCGCCGCCCCGGCGGCGAGCTGGGGCGAGCGCCTCGCCAGCCTCAAGGAGACGTGGTCGATCATCGTGATCTTCGGCGTCGTGATCGTCGGGATGTACCGCGGCTGGTTTACCCCGACCGAGGGCGCCGCCGTCGGCGCCTTCGGTGCCTTCGTGCTGGCCGTGCTGCACGGCGGGATGCGGCTGTCGGGGCTGATCGAGTGCCTACAGGGCACAGCCAAGACGACCGGGATGATCTTCCTGATCATGCTCGGGGCCGAGATGTTCAACGCCTTCCTCTCGGCCACCCAGGCGCCGATGCTCGCCGCGCAGATGATCGTCGAGGCGGGGCATTCGCCGATGCTGATCCTGCTGGCGATCCTCGTCCTTTACCTGGCGATGGGCTGCGTGATGGACTCGATGTCCATGCTGCTGCTGACGATCCCGATCTTCTATCCGATCATCGGCGGGCTGGATTTCGGGATGAGCCGCGAGGACACGCTGATCTGGTTCGGCATCCTCGCCGTGGTGGTGGTCGAGGTCGGGCTGATCACCCCGCCTGTGGGGATGAACGTCTTCGTCATCAACGGCATGGCTCGCGATGTCCCGATGTGGGAGAGCTTCAAGGGCGTGATGCCCTTCCTGATCTCGGACTTCATCCGCATCGGCATCCTGATCGCCTTTCCGGCGATCACGCTGGGGCTGGTACGGGCGTTCGGGTAAGGGGCGCGACCTCTCTACCTTTATTCGACGGCCAGCATCACGGTGCTGGCTGTTGGCATGTCTGCGTCCGTCCGAGATCGCTTGACAGAAACGACAGCGGATCAGTATATGGTTTCAATTGCAACGAACTCGGGGGAGGGGTGCGATGCGGCGTGACCTGTCTGGACAAACGACCATCCTGTCGCAGGGGCTCTCGGACCAGCATCCTGCCCTCCTTTCCCAAACTGCGAGCCGGAAATGAAAAGCCGGATCGAGACCGCCAACGCCCCGGGCTGCGACTTTCCACTGCAGAACCTGCCCTATGGCGTGTTCTCGGTGAACGGCGATGCGCCGCGCTGTGGGGTGGCAATCGGGGACCAGATCCTCGACCTCGCCGCCGCCGAGGCCGCTGGGCTGATCGACGCGCAGGGCACCTTCGCCGCCCCGCAGCTCAACGACTTCATGGCGCTCGGCCGCGACGCGTGGGCCGCGACGCGGGCGCGGCTGACCGAACTGCTCTCCGAAGGTGCGACCGAGGCGCTGCCGCTGGTGCCGATGGCCGAGGCCACGCTGCACCTGCCGATCCGGGTGGCGGAATATACCGACTTTTACGCCTCGAAGAACCACGCCTTCAACGTCGGCGTCCTGTTTCGCGGGCCAGAGAACGCGCTGCCTGCGCAATGGACGCACATGCCCATCGGCTACAACGGCCGGGCCTCTTCGGTGGTCGTCTCGGGCACCCCGATCCGCCGCCCGATGGGCCAGCTCAAGGGCGAGGATGGCCCCGTCTGGGGGCCGTGCCAGCGGCTGGACCTGGAACTGGAACTCGGCGCCATCGTCGGCGCCGACAGCACCATGGGCGAGCGCGTCTCGGTCGAGGACGCCGAAGCGATGATCTTCGGCTACGTCCTGCTCAACGACTGGTCGGCGCGCGACGTGCAGGCGTGGGAATACCAGCCGCTCGGGCCGTTCCAGTCCAAGGCGCTCGGCACCACGATCAGCCCCTGGGTGGTGACGCAGGCGGCGCTGGAACCGTTCCGCGCCGAGGGCGCCGCGCGGGTGAACCCGCTTCTGCCCTATCTGCGCGAAAGCCGGCCGGGGTTCTACGACCTGACCGTGGGCTGGACGATGAACGGCCAGCGGATGTCCGAGACCAACTATCGCGAGATGTATTACTCGTCGGCCCAGCAGCTCGCCCATCACACCGAAAGCGGCTGCCCGATGCGGGTCGGCGACCTGCTGGGGTCGGGGACGATCTCGGGCCCGACGCGCGACCAGACCGGCGCGCTGCTCGAAATGACCGAGGGCGGCAAGCGCCCGGTCACGGTGAACGGCGCCGAGCGGACCTTCATCGAGGACGGCGACGAGATCGGGCTTTACGCCCATGCCCAGGGCGACGGCTACCGCATCGGCTTCGGGCCCTGCACCGGCACCATCCTGCCCGCCAAGGAGTGATCCCATGAGCAAGCAATTCGCATCCGCCGGCGACATGGCCGAAAAGCGGATCAGCTTCACCGAGATCGGCCCCGGCCTCTGGGCCTTCACCGCCGAGGGCGACCCCAACACCGGCGTCATCATCGGCGACGACGCGGTGATGATCGTCGAGGCGCAGGCCACCCCGCGCCTCGCCCGCATGGTGATCGAGCGGGTGCGCGAGGTCACCGACAAGCCGATCAGGTTCCTCGCGCTGACCCATTACCACGCCGTCCGGGTGCTGGGCGCCTCGGCCTACGGGGCCGAGAACATCATCATGTCCGACACCGCCCGCGCCATGGTCGCCGAGCGCGGGCAGGAGGACTGGGACAGCGAGTTCGAGCGTTTCCCGCGGCTCTTCCAGGGACACGAGGAGATCCCCGGGTTGACCTGGCCCACGATCACCTTCGACGGACGGATGACGGTGGACCTCGGCAACCGCCGGGTCGAGCTGATGCAGCTTGGCCGCGCCCACACCGCGGGCGACATCGTGGTCTGGGTGCCGGACGCCGGCGTGATGTTCACCGGCGACATCGTCGAGCAGCACTCGGCCTGCTATTGCGGCGACGGGCATTTCGAGGACTGGGGCGACACGCTCGACATGATCGCGAGCTTCGAGCCCGAGGCGATCGCGCCGGGCCGCGGCGACGCGCTGGTGGGCCGCGACGCGGTGACGGCGGCGATCGAAAGCACCCGCGACTTCGTCCAGTCCACCTATCGGCCGGTCCGCCGGATCGTCGCCCGCGGCGGCACGCTGAAACAGGCGTGGGACGCTGTGCGCGCGGAATGTGACCCGAAGTTCAAGGACTTCGCCATCTACGAGCACTGCCTGCCGTTCAACGTGGCGCGCGCCTATGACGAGGCC
Source organism: Paracoccus panacisoli (assembly GCF_042435015.1). NCBI lineage: Bacteria > Pseudomonadati > Pseudomonadota > Alphaproteobacteria > Rhodobacterales > Paracoccaceae > Paracoccus > Paracoccus panacisoli. The sequence goes on from NZ_JBHMQU010000073.1 coordinate 23,767, forward strand.
CGCGGCATCGACACACCGCGCGTCTGGACCGCCCAGCGCGACCGCGAGATGTGGGACGCGCTGCAAGGCTGAGCCATCCGCGTCGCTGCCTGGGGAGGAGCCATGACGCAGCATCAGAAGATCTTCGAGACACCGCTTTACCCCTATGCCCGCACCGCCGACCAAGACGCGGCCGAGCCGGCGCACCACAAGGTCATCGTGGTGGGGGCCGGCCCCATCGGCATGGCCGCGGCGCTCGAGCTGGGGCTGAAGGGCGTCGAGGTGCTGATCCTCGACGACAACGACAAGGTCAGCTTCGGCAGCCGGGCGATCTGCTTTGCCAAGCGCCCGCTGGAAATCCTCGACCGGCTCGGCTGCGGCCAGCCGATGGTGGACAAGGGCATCGTCTGGAACCTCGGCAAGGTCTTCTTCGACGAGCGCAAGGTCTATGATTTCAACCTGTTGCCCGAGGACGGGCACCGGCGGCCGGCGTTCATCAACCTGCAGCAGTACTATTTCGAGGAATACCTGCTGAACCGCGTGCAGACGGCCCGCGCCGAGGGCGCGCCCATCGAGTTGCGCGGCGGCAGCCGGGTGACGGCGGTGGCCCCGCGCGAGGACGGGGTGCGGGTCACGGTCGAGACGCCGGACGGCCCCTATCAGCTCGAGGCCGACTGGCTCATCGCCTGCGACGGGGCGTCGAGCCCGGTGCGCGGGATGCTGGGGCTCGATTTCGTGGGCCGGGTGTTTCAGGACAACTTCCTGATCGCCGACGTGGTGATGGACGCCCAGTTCCCGACCGAGCGCTGGTTCTGGTTCGATCCGCCCTTCAATCGCGGCCAGTCGGCGCTGCTGCACAAGCAGCCCGACGACGTGTGGCGCATCGACCTGCAACTGGGCTGGGACATCGACCGCGAGGCCGAGAAGCGCCCCGAGAACGTCATCCCCCGGCTCAGGGCGATGCTGGGCGAGGACGTCAACTTCGAGCTGGAGTGGGTGAGCATCTACACCTTCCAGTGCCGCCGGATGCAGAAGTTCCGGCACGGGCGGGTGATCTTTGCCGGCGACGCGGCCCATCAGGTCAGCCCCTTCGGCGCGCGCGGCGCCAACAGCGGGCTGCAGGACACCGACAACCTCGGCTGGAAACTGGCGCTGGTGATCGACGGCAAGGCGCCCGAGTCACTGCTGGACAGCTATGACGCCGAGCGGGCGCACGGCGCGGACGAGAACATCCTCAACTCGTCGCGCTCGACCGACTTCATCACCCCGAAGTCCGAGATCAGCCGGGTGTTCCGCGACGCGGTGCTGGATCTCGCCGAGCACTACGACTTCCCGCGACCGCTGGTGAACTCGGGCCGGCTGTCGGTGCCCTGCACCTATGACGGCTCGGCGCTGAACACCCCCGACGCGCTGCCCGAGGCGCCGGCGCGGTCGCGCCCCGGCAGCCCGTGCAGCGACGCGCCGCTGGGCGAGGGCTTCCTGCTCGACCAGCTGCGCTGCGGCGGTTTCGTGGTGCTGGCGCTCAACACCGAGGCGCAGGACGTGCTGGCCGCCGGCATCCCGGCGCGGGCGCTGAACCTCACGGCCACCGGCGCGCTGGCCGAGCGCTATCTCGGCGACGCCCCGCAGGGGGTCTATCTGATCCGCCCCGACCAGCACGTCGCGGCCCGCTGGCCGTCCTTCGACCCATCCGCTGTCGCCGCCGCGCTGTCCCGCGCGACCGGCCAACCCGAGGAGGCGTGAGATGCCCGCCCTCAACCTGTCGCGCAACCTGCCGGACGGCGACAACCTCTATGCCGATCTGCTCGCCGCCCACGAGGGGCTGACCAAAGCCCAGTCGGACGCGCTGAACGCCCGGCTGATCCTGATCCTCGCCAACCACATCGGTGACCCGCAGGTGCTGCGCCAGGCCCTCGCCGCCGCCGCCCTCAAACCGGAGCAGACGCCATGACCGCGCCCACGCTGAAGATCGAGCAGATCCACCACGTCGCCTATCGCTGCAAGGACGCGAAGGAGACCGTGGACTGGTACGTCAAGAACCTGAACATGGATTTCATCCTCGCCATTGCCGAGGACGAGGTGCCCTCGACCCACGAGCCCGACCCCTACATGCACCTGTTCCTCGATGCCGGGAACGGCAACGTGCTGGCGTTCTTCGAACTGCCCACCAAGCCCGAGATGGGGCGCGACCCGAACACCCCGAAATGGGTCCAGCACATCGCCTTCAAAGTCGCCGACCGCGAGACGCTGGTGGCCTTCAAGGAGCGGCTCGAGGCCCACGGCGTCGAGGTGCTGGGGGTGACGGATCACGCCATCTTCCACTCGATCTATTTCTTCGACCCGAACGGGCACCGGATCGAACTCGCCTGCCCCGACCCCGAGGAAGAGGCGATGCTCGCCCGCCTCGACGCGGTGAAGTGGGAGATGCTCGAGGAGTGGTCCCGGACCAAGCGCGCGCCGCGGCACGCCGACTGGCTGCACGCCAAAGAGCGGGGCAAGGACGTCAAGCCGACCGGCATCCATGCCTGACCGGCGCCCGATCCTCTACGACTACTGGCGCTCGTCGGCGGCCTATCGCGTCCGGCTGGCGCTGGCGCTCAAGGATATCGCCTATGACCGCGTGCCGGTCGATCTGGTCGCGGGCGAGCAGCGGGCGCCCGAACATCTGGCGCGGAACCCGCAGGGGGTGGTCCCGGCGCTGGCCATCGACGGGCTGATGCTGACCCAGTCGCTGGCGATGCTGGACTATCTCGACGAGACCCGCGCCGCTGTGCCGCTGCTGCCCCGCGACCCGGCGGGGCGGGCACGGGTGCGGGCCATCGCGCTGGCCATCGCCTGCGACATCCACCCGCTGTCGAACCTCGCCGTGCTCGCGCGCGTCGAGGCGATCTCGTCGCCCGAGGCGCGCGCCGCCTGGAACCGCGACAACATCAGCCGCGGGCTGGCGGCGGTCGAGAAGCTGCTCGACCATCCCGCGACCGGCCGCTTCTGCCACGGCGACGCGCCGGGCTACGCCGACTGCGTCCTGATCCCGCAGCTCTACAACGCCCGCCGGTGGGAGGTGCGCTTCGACCACCTGCCCCGCATCGCCGCCGTCTCGCAGGCCTGCGCCACCTTGGGCGTGATCGCCAGCGCCCACCCCGACAACTTCAAGCCCGCCTCAGCCAAAACCGCCTGACATTCTCTGGGAGGAGACCCGATGCAGACCCTCAACTACGCCGCCGCCGCCCTGATCCTCGCCGCCACCCCGCTGGCCGCGGAAGAGCTGATCATGTCCTCGTGGCTGCCGCCCAAGCACCCGATCGTGGTCAACGCGATGGAGCCGTGGGCCGCCGAGGTCGCCAAGGTGACCGACGGCCGCGTGACCGTGCGGATCATGGGCAAGCCGCTGGGCAGCCCGCCCGCGCATTTCGACATGGCCCGCGACGGCATCGCCGACATCACCTATGGGCTGCACTCGTTCACCGAGGACAACCGCTTCAACGGCGCGCGGCTGGGGCAGTTCAGCTTCCTGGGCGACGACGCGGTGAAGAACTCGGAAGCGTTCTGGACCATCTACCGCGACAAGCTGGGCGCCGAGGAGGAGCACGCGGGCACCCACCTGCTGGGGCTCTTCATGCATGGGCCGGGCCTTCTGCACAACAACAAGCGCAAGATCGAGAAGCCCGAGGACATGGCGGGGCTGAAGATCCGCGTGCCGGGCGGCTATGTCGGCGATCTGGTGTCGGCGCTCGGCGCCTCGCCGCTCTTCATGTCGTCGCCCGAGGTCTACGAGAAGCTGTCGCGCGGGGTGATCGACGGGGTGGCCTTCACCTATGAGGCGATGACCGCGTTCAACCTGACTGACCACATCAAGTACTCGATGACCGTGCCGGGCGGCATCTACAACACCACCTGGTTCCTCGTGATGCACGAGGCCAAGTGGAACGCGCTGTCGGAAGAGGACCGCAAGGCCATCGACGGCATCTCGGGGATGGCCTTCGCGGACCGCGTCGGCAAGGCCTGGAACGACGCCGATACCGCCGCGCGCGAGGTGGTGGGCGACAAGGTGGACTTCTACGAGGCCCCCGCCGCGGTCGTGGACGCGCTGCGCAAGGCGGCGACCGAGCTTGAGGCGAAATGGGCCGCGAGCCTGCCGCAGGGCCGCGACGGCGCCGCCGCGCTGGCCGAGTTCCGGCAGATGACCGGTGTCGCCCAGCAATGAGCGGCGGCCCTGAAAGCCGGGGGGGGCGGACGGCGCCCCCCGGCGTCACGCCCGACGACCACTGGTCGCACGGCGGTCACGGCCCCGCGGCGCTGAACCAGCCCGCGGACGTGCCCGACCACATCCCCGGGCGGGTGCCGCACCGGGACTCGCGCCCCTACCGGGCCCTCGCCGCGGCGGCGGGGGCGCTGATCCTCGCGCTGATCGCCGTCACCTGCATCGACGTCTTCGGGCGCTACCTCATGAACCGCCCCTTCGGCGGCGCCTATGAGCTGACCCAGATGCTGCTCGCGGCGCTGGTCTTTGCGGCGCTGCCGCTGACCTCGACCGATGGCGGCCACGTCGAGGTGGACCTCGCGCTGCACCTCTTCCCGCCGCCGGTGCAGCGCGGGATGGCGCGCCTTGCCGGCATCGTCTCGGCCGTCGCGCTTGCCTATTTCGCCTGGCGGCTCGCGCGCATCGGCATGGCGCAGCTGGCCGAGGGCACGCGCAGCGCCTCATTGGCGCTGCCGATGGCGCCGCTGGCCTTCCTCGGCGCGGCAAGCTGCGCCGTCTCTGCCGTCGTCATGGCCCTGAGGACCCCGGAATGACCATCTCGCTTATCGCCCTCGCCATCCTGCTTGCGATGGTGTTCGTCCGGGTGCCGATCGCCTTCGCCATGGCCATCGTGGGCGGCGTCGGCTTCGCCCTCATGCGCGGGTGGGAGCCGGCGGGCGCCATGGTCGGCAACGCCGTGTTCGAGACGGGGCTGAACTATTCGCTGTCGGTGGTGCCGCTGTTCATCTTCATGGGCAACGTGCTGGCCGGTTCGGGGATCGCGCAGGGGCTGTTCGCGGCGGCCGACCGCATCTTCGGGCGGATGCGGGGCGGGCTGGCGATGGCGACCGTGCTGTCCTGCGGCGGCTTCTCGGCGGTCTGCGGCTCGTCGCTGGCCACGGCGGCCACCATGTCCAAGGTCGCCATGCCCTCGATGCGCCGCTTCGGCTACGCCGACAGCCTGTCCACCGGCGCCATCGCGGCGGGCGGGACGCTGGGCATCCTGATCCCGCCCTCGGTGGTGATGATCATCTTCGGGCTCCTGACCGAGGCCGACATCGGCAAGCTGTTCCTCGCCGGGATCATCCCGGGGATCGTCGGCATCCTCGGCTATCTGGCGGCGGTGATGGTCGCGGTGCGGCTGAACCCGTCGCTCGCCCCCGAGGTCGGCGAGCCGCACCCGCTGACCCGCCGCGACCTGGTCAGCGTCGTGGCGGTGCTGGCGCTCTTCGCCTTCATCATGATCGGGATCTACGGCGGCTTCTTCACCCCGATCGAGGCCGCCGGCATGGGCGCCGCTGCGTCGCTGGTCATCGCCGCCCTGACGGGCGGCCTGTCGCGCGCGACCCTCTGGACGGCGCTGGTGGACAGCGCCACCGCCTCGGCCATGATCTTCGCGATCATCATCGGGGCCGAGATCTTCGGCAACTTCGTCACCTTCGCCGGGCTGCCCGACACGCTGTCGGACCTGGTCGAGCATCTCGGCCTCTCGCCGTGGATGGTGATGCTGGTGATCGTGGTGATCTACATGATCCTCGGCTGCTTTCTGGAAAGCCTGTCGATGATCCTGCTGACGGTGCCGGTGTTCTATCCGGTGATCTCGGGGCTCGACTTCGGCCTCGAAATCCTCGTGGACCCCGACGCGGTGCTGATCTGGTTCGGGATCATCGTCGTCGTGGTGACCGAGATCAGCCTGATCACCCCGCCGATCGGGATGAACGTGTTCGTGCTGCGCTCGGTCCTGCCGGACGTGCCGCTCAAGACGATCTTCCGGGGGGTCTACGTGTTCTGGGCGTCCGACATAATTCGGCTGGCGCTGATCGTCGCGGTGCCGTGGCTGTCGCTGGCGCTGCTGCGCTAGCGCCCCTCGGACCGGCCCGGCGCGAAGGCTCGGGCCGGTTTCCGGGCACGGATCGGGGTGTCGGGACGTTGGGCCATCATCGTCTCTCGAGACGACCGCGAAAGGACAGCGCATGACCCTCGATCTTCTCATCGGTGATACGACCCGCCCGGCCGAGGGCGGGCGCAGCTACGACCGCAAGAACCCCTTCGACGGCAGCGTGGCGACCACCGCGGCCGCCGCCTCGCCCGAGGACGCCCGCGCCGCGGTCGCCGCTGCCGCCGCGGCCTTCCCCGGCTGGGCCGCGACCCCGCCGGGCGAGCGGCGGGCGCTTCTGAACAAGGCGGCCGAGATCATGGACGCCAAGCGCGACGAGTTCATCGCGCTGATGACCGCCGAGACCGGGGCCACGGCGAACTGGGGCGGCTTCAACGCCAAGGTCGCCGCCGACGGCCTGCGCGAGGCCGCGGCGATGGTCACGATGGTCGCGGGCCGGATCATCCCGGCCAACAAGCCGGGGACCACGAGCATGGCCATGCTGCGCCCGCACGGCGTCTGCCTGGGGATCGCGCCGTGGAACGCGCCGGTGATCCTCGGGACGCGGGCGGTGGCGATGCCGCTCGCCTGCGGCAACACCGTGGTGCTGAAGGCGTCCGAGCAATGCCCTGCGACCCACCGGCTGATCGGCGAGGTCTTCGTCGAGGCGGGCTTCCCGCCGGGGGTGGTCAACGTCATCACCAACGACCCCGCGGACGCCGCCGAGATCGTCGAGACGCTGATCGCCGAACCTGCCGTGCGGCACGTCAACTTCACCGGCTCGACCAAGGTGGGGCGGATCATCGCCCGGCTGGCGGCCGAGCGGCTGATCCCGGTGCTGCTCGAACTCGGCGGCAAGGCGCCGCTGATCGTGCTGGACGACGCCGATCTGGACGGGGCGGTGAACGCCGCGATCTTTGGCGCCTTCATGAACCAGGGCCAGATCTGCATGTCGACCGAGCGCATCATCGTCGCCGACAGCATCGCCGATGCCTTCACCGAGAAGCTCGCCGCGCGCGCCAAGGCGCTGCCCGCCGGCGATCCGACCGGCGAGGTGGTGCTGGGCAGCCTCGTCTCGCCCGAGTCGGCCGAGAAGATGGAGGCGCTGATCGAGGATGCGCTCGCCGAGGGCGGCCGCAAGCTCGCCGGCGGCGGCCGCGACGGCGCGGTGGTCGAGGCGACGCTGATCGAGGGCGTGACGCCCGAGATGCGGCTTTACGGCGAGGAAAGCTTCGGCCCGGTCAAGCCGGTGATCCGCGCGAAGGACGACGACGACGCGGTGCGGATCGCCAACGACACGGAATACGGGCTGTCCTCGGCGGTGTTCTCGCGCGACGTGATGCGGGCGATGCGGGTGGCCGAACGGCTCGAGACGGGGATCTGCCACATCAACGGCCCGACGGTCGCGGACGAGCCGCAGATGCCGTTCGGCGGGATGAAGGCCTCGGGCTACGGCCGTTTCGGCGGCACCGAGGCGATCGCCGAGTTCACCATCACCCGCTGGGTGACGATCGAGGACCCGGGGCAGCATTACCCGTTCTGAGCTCAATGTGTCTGTCATTTCGTGGGGTGGAATGGGCGGTTTTTGAGAGCCCGTTTCACGACAATGGTTAGGCTACTAGCGCGAGGAGGCGCGTCAAAGCCGGTCTTCGACGTCACGGGTCGAGGTCACCACCCCGGCCAGAACCCGAGCGGGTTGAGGCGGCACGCGTCCGCAGCGTGAACGCCATCGCCATCGCCATGGACATGGACATGGGTGCCTCGCATCAGCCGGGCGCAGAAGATGGACACGCTATCGTCAATGGCCAACATCGCGGGCTACCGGCGTGATGTACGAGGAAGGCCGCTCATATGCGTTCCCTAGGTCGACGGCGCGCGCGAACCCGACCGCGGGCAGGCGCCAGTCGATCACCTGGCGATTCCGCACGCCGTCCCTCCGGTACGTCGCGCTGACCTCGCCGTATATGCATGACGGTGGCTTGCTGTTTCGAAGGGAGGTGATCGTCTTCTACGAAGGGGGAGGGTGTCCGCACTCCGGACAAGACCCGCCGATCGCGCCGCTGGCCCTGAGCTATGAGGAGAGGCACAATCTTGAGGAGTTCCTGCTGTCGCTGACGTGATCGAACGGCGAACGACTGTCAGGTAGGCGAGAGCCAGCCGCCCTTACAACTACTGGTAGAGGCGGGCACAGGCGCGGGCGGGCCGGTACAGGACGAGATCCGCTACCGTCCCGGGGAGAGACGCTCGTCCTCGAACGCGCACGCCGCCCCTTGGGGGCGGCGTTTTCGCGTGCGGAACCGTGTGGGGAGATATGGT